>JAIORT010000560.1 GCA_021107975.1 Bacteroidales bacterium
AATTTACTACTAAACTTCATTACTTGCATAATCTTTCAATTTATCACTAAAACCCGCAATACGTATAGGTTGTGTTATGGGCTGGGCTTCGTTCAATACAAGATATTCATATTTAGGTTTCTCTACAAATAAATCCCCCGAAATAGTTTCTAATTTATTTTTTGTTGCTTCAATTGCTAAATCAGATTTATCAATTCCTATCCAATTTCTATTTAATGAATGTGCAGATTTCAAGGTTGTTCCAGAACCACAAAAACAATCTAAAACAATACTGTCTTCATTTGATGATGTTTTAATAATTAAATCTAATAATCCTTGATTTTTTTCTGTCGGGTAAGTTGGATATTGGGGGTCTTTAAACTCCCAAATATCTTGAACTCTTTTTCCTTCTCTTTCGTCAGGATATATTTTTTTTCTTGGGTTGCCAGTTGATGACCATTCTAACAAACCTTCTTTATCCCACTTTTCCAAAGTCTCGACATCGGTTCTCCAATGTCTGCCTTTTGGTGGTAACATTCCTTTAAATGGTTTTGATGAATTACCATTTTGTGTTTCTCCCGGTGCGTGAATTGGAACGGTGGTGTATCTTCTTCCATTTTTTTCTTTTTTTGGAAAAAGTTTTATTATATCTTCTTCACTATATGGCTCTTTTGGTTCGTTCCATATTGGTTTTTCAGATTTTGAATAGAAAAGTATTAAATCTTTTATGTTTCCGTAGCCAGTTCTTTTAAAGTTTTTTGGATTACATTTTATTCTTGTAATGTCATTTCTAAAATTTTTAATTCCGAATACTTCATCCATCATTATTTTAACATAATGACCTATTTTATAATCTATATGCAAATAAATAGAGCCATTTTCTGATAATAATTCTCTTAATAAAATTAATCTTTTTCTTAAATATTCAATAAAATCAGTTCCTACAAGTTTATCAGAATACGCAACTTTCCCATTTCTTGAATTACTAATAGTTGTTGCTCTTCCATCAGTTATTGTAAAATTACCATTTGTTGCAAAAGGAGGGTCAATATATATTAAATCAACTTTACCTTTTAATCCCTTGTCTTTTAAAAGAATATTAAGGGCTTCAATATTATCTCCTTTTATTAATATGTTAGTATCCATCATTGCTTTATCGCTTGCATCTAAAATTGCATCTTCATTATTTGATGTAAATTTGTCTATTGAAACAGGTTGAATACCTAATGTCTTATTATTTAACCAATATTTAAACATTGGTCCAATTTGTCGATTGGTTTCTTTTGGTTCGCTACATCGTTCAAAGATTTTATTAAGTCCCATTTCGTATAATCTGCCACTAATACGATTTATTGTTTTAGGATTTCTTTCAATTGAGGTTTTGTCTCTTTTAAGATAAGCTATGTAACTGTCTTTTATTGGAAATAAATCAAGTTTAAGTAACTCCTTTACCAATGTAATGTTGTTTTTCTTTTTAAAAGCCTTTTCAACATCTTTCCATATATCCTCATTTATTTCTCTAATCCCTTCGGGAATAGTTGGATATACTTGGAATAAGTCATCAAGATATGAGCGTTGATTTGCATATTCTATACTTAATTTAGTCCATTTATTCATTACTTAATCCTTTAATAATCTAAATTGTAAAGATACAATATCTTTTGTTATTCTCTTAATCTTATTGTAGTTGCTTTTTTCTTGCCTTCCAACTAACGTCAAATTTATTTGTTGATTATCAGTTGTTTATATCTCTTTATAAATCTATGCATTTTACTTTATTTTCAGCTTCCCCTTTTGATGTTATCTAAAATATTCATCGATATTTTCATCGAAGGGGGATTGCCCATAACGGCAGTCTGTCTAATAACTCCGAATATTGTTATTTGTACTCAATCTGTAATAGCAGTTTTCTAATATTATACGTTTTGCAAATTTATCAAAACTATTAATGTATCACTTCATTTAAATCCGGTTTAGTTCAACAAAAAGCACATATTTCGGCTACCGCCGAAAAACGATGTTTAAGTGTTTTAGCAATAGGCATTATTTCATTGTTTCTACAAATTGTTTTGCAGTCATTACTGGTAATTTCGATACTTTGAAGTCTTTCAAATTCCTAGTAATTATAAGGTCTTGGTCGTTTTCTATTGCAGTAAAATATTGAAGTCCATCCTCAAAGTCAGAAAATG
>JAIORT010000006.1 GCA_021107975.1 Bacteroidales bacterium
CTTTTAATATTCATTAACTTCCATTTTACAGCAGGTAAATCTTCAACACCTGTTAGCCCTAAAAGATTCCATTCCGGTTTACCCTTCTTGACTGATATCAGAAATTTCCTTTCTTCATTTGTCAAAGATTCCTTGATTGAAGAGACCAGGGTTTTGCGTGTATCTAATAAGTCTTCCAGGCTTATGTTTACTGTGGTCATTCCAACAAGCTCGTTTTCAAAAATCCGTTTTATATCTAAAACTATTTCTTCTTGCATGGGGCAAAAGATCAACGACCTCATTTTTCTGAAAGAAACAATGGGATTGTATCGAAGGATAACTGAACAATTAAGTACTTTTTCAGGCAGATGAATCTTCCGCCCTATCTTCCTCCGGACTGAAATGAACTGCCAGCGCACGAACTGCGCTAAGGCAGAGAATTACAAACCCGAAATTCTCAAAAAAACCCTTTCCTTTTTAAATTAACTGTTGTAATATACCCTTGTAAAATTAAATTACAACTTTAGATATTGCAGGAAAATATAATGAAACGGTTTA
Organism: Bacteroidales bacterium; assembly: GCA_021107975.1. Lineage (GTDB taxonomy): Bacteria > Bacteroidota > Bacteroidia > Bacteroidales > JAADJA01 > JAADJA01. Next base: position 538 of record JAIORT010000006.1, read on the forward strand.
TAAACCATGATCTGGAACAATGGAAAAACAGCCGCCGCCGCAAACCGCTGATTTTGAGGGGTGCAAGGCAGGTAGGAAAAACATATTCGATAAGGCGTTTCGGAGAAACCCGGTTTGATAATTTTGTACAGGTTGATCTTGAGCGAAATTCCGGCTGGCATAAAGTTTTTGAAGGAAACCTGCAGGCAAAGAGGTTTTGTTAAATCAGAAGATTATTCCCGGGAAAACACTTCTTTTTATTGATGAAATACAGGCATGTCCCAGGGCAATATCTGCTCTTCGCTACTTCTACGAAGATATGCCACAGCTTCACGTCATTACTGCCGGCTCTCTTCTTGAATTTGCCATGAAAGACATCTCTTTTCCGGTGGGGAGAGTTCAGTTTTTATCACTCCATCCGCTGTGTTTTGCTGAATACCTGATGGCAAAAGGCAAAGAAGAAGCTAAGAAGATAATACTTTCTGCTCCAAAGGAAGTCTCGAGATCCACACATGAACTGCTTTGTGAGGAACTTAAACGATACTTTTTTGTCGGAGGCATGCCTGAAAGTGTTAAAGCCTATGTTGAAACCGGATCAATGCAGGAGTCTTTTGAAGTTCAGTCAGAAATTTGTGATACATATCGACTCGATTTTTCAAAATACCGGCCACAGGCAGATAAACATTGCCTTAATACAGTATTAACCTCTGTAGCACAGAGTGTTGGACAGCAGATAAAATATTCAAGGCTTGGAGAGGGATACTCGAATCCTACTTTAAAAAAAGCGTTTGATCTGCTCAGCCTTGCAAGGGTAATAACAAAAGTTCCATCGGTTGACCCTTCCGGACTGCCTCTTGGTGCTACTGCTTCTGCAAAAATATTCAAAGCATTAATGGTGGATATCGGACTTATGCGACACCTTACCGGCATGCCTATGGATGTTGAATACCATAAACCTGATCTACTTAATATTTATCGCGGTGCCATGGCAGAACAGTATGTTGGACAGGAAATGGTTATTTCGCAAAATAAAGATATTTACTACTGGTCAAGGCGAGCGAAGAGCAGTTCCGCTGAAGTGGATTATCTTGCGGTAATTAAAGGCAAAATATTTCCGATAGAGGTGAAAAGCGGATCTTCGGGCAGGCTGAAAAGTATGCATCTTTGTTTGCATAATTACCCGAACTGCCGGAAAGGTCTTGTGTTTTCCACTCGTTCGTATGCTGATCTCCCTGAACAAAATATCACTTTTATACCACTATATTTTGCTTTTTCTGCTACTTACGCAGGCTAAGGGGGCTCTGCTTAGAGTATTCGAAATCGAACCGTACAACGTAACATGGATCTTCTTTATGTCCTGGCGAATTATTATGTTAAAAGGAGTAACTGTCAAAAAAACCGGAGACAACATTATGCAAAAAAAATATTTTAAATTAGGCATCATAGTAATCATTATGGCATGGGCGGTTTTTTCCCAGGACGCAAAAATAGCAGCATCAGCGGAAAAACCTGATTTTAAGGTGATTATCGGTGAATGGGTTCGGCCTGACGGTGGCTATATTGTTCGTGTTCGGAATGTCAATCCTGACGGTTCGGTTGATGCGGGGTATTTTAATCCCGGTAAGATCAA
>JAIORT010000782.1 GCA_021107975.1 Bacteroidales bacterium
TGCAAACATCACGGTCGCCTGGCGGCGTTCACTCTCCTGAATAATGTTTTCTGTTTCCATGATAAAACCTTATTTCCTGTTTAATAATAGACATTTCATCATGTCCTCGCGATCTGTTTCGTCTGTTCTATGTTTTACTTCTTGAAATTCAGGCTATAAATATACAAAATATCTATAACTACTTTCAAATAAATTAACAAGGGCATGATCATCCAACGACGAAATTCAAAGATAGGATTAGGCTTGTCTTCTACTATACCAATTATGAGAATAACAAACAGAAATATTATAACCTGTATTAAACTGTTTTTGATAATCGAATTGTAGCTTTTTGATTTCATAACTGCAAATATTAATTATTGGATTATTATTTTTTAAAACTCCATCCTATTTTTAAAGTGTAAAGAAAACCTGGAAAAAGCCCCGAGCCGCTATCAAATAATTTATTTGGTAAAAAAACAAAAATAAATGGTAATTCCTGATCGCTATTTTTACCGGTTTTGCCATGCGAATGGCTTTCAATATATCGGATACCAAGCCCGAATGAAATATCTATAACAAATCCGAATTTTTTAATTGCCTTGTAGCCGAATTTAGGGTAAATACCAATAATATTTCTTACAACAGTATAATTATTTACATTTTTTTCTCTTTCGGTCAAGGTCAATTGATATAGAGTAGATACGGCTATATAGTATCCTGTATGACTGCTTTCCCTGCTATTATACTGAAAAATCATTGGCCAGAACAGTAAAATCAAAGGCTCAATAAGTTCGTGCTTATTAAGGTAATGTCGTCCTTCAATCTGAATTTTAATTCCTTTATTACTTTTAGTACTAATTATAAACCAGCCACTTTGTGGACCGTAACTTTTAATGTAACCAAAGTTTGCAGCAACTGATTTTCGGTGCTTCAAATTGATCTCAACTCCGATGTTGAAGTTTCCTGAATTAAGCTTATCTGGAATATAATCAAACAGTCCGGTCGTTATTGTAATTCTCTTTTCATATTCTGTAATTTTTTCTTGCGGAAAAGTATAAGTCGAGATTACTAACAAAAACAGAGTGGGCAGTATTTTAATTCGTCCGGTTATCATTATTTTACCGGCTTCATTTTTTAGATTAGAAGATGATATAAGTAATTCCATAATTAGAGCTTTATTATTCTCTTTATTTTTCATTTATAGAATATTTTTTCAGTTTATTTTTGTTTCTATTATAATTATTAATGCTTCCATTTATGGGAATTTTTACTTTGATTGACCCAATCAATGCACCTATTACAGCTCCGCCAACTGCAAGTGGGACCCCTGCCATCAGAGCTTTTTCTTCAGCAGTAAAACGCATACAAAACCAAGAATCTGTGGGACAAGGTGGATCATCACCATCAATTAGTCCTATTAATCCACCCACAACAAAGCCTGAAACAGCTCCAATCAAAACTCCTTTTCCAATACTGTTTTTTCTCCTGGTTTTGATTGTCTCTATATTATTAATATTGAGTTTTACAATTTTAAATCTATCTGTAGAATAATCCTGAATTACTACAGAACTCGAAACTAATATTGAGGAATCTTTAATTTCGTATAAAACGCCCTTAATTTTGAATGGCTCACTATTCAAAGAAACCCATGTTCTTTGGATTTCAATCTTTTGAATAATATCCTGTGCATTTAAGGAATTTAGACAGCATAATACTATTAATACAATTACAGGCACTTTAATATACCTTTTACTAAGTTTTAATATTTCATTTTTTACTTCACTTAATACTTTTTCCTGAAGCGTATTTCCTTTTAAAATTTTTGTTTCCATGACATTTAATTTTTAGAGTTAATATTCAATGAACTGAAACAAAGTTAATGTCAGAAGGAAGCATATCAAAACGAAGATTCCAAAGCTTTCAGGAATAATTAGTAGATTTCAATTGTTTACCAATCGGAAATTCATATTTGTGGATGATAAGTGCAAATTTAAAAACGGAAACCTATAAATTGGTAATTCCAGCAAATTATTATTCCGTTATTATTAATTTTTGCAAAAATTTCTTACCTTATTTTTATAGCATCAGGAATCTATCACTCTTGTACCAATAGATCAAGCTGATTCTCTGCCATTTCAATTTTACAAGGTAAATAGCCGGCAGGGTCACCATCAAATTCT
>JAIORT010000017.1 GCA_021107975.1 Bacteroidales bacterium
ACTTCTTCGCAAATATATCCAAATTCAACCTCGTTCATTTAAACGGGGTTGTTAATTAATACTATTCCGGCACTTGACACCCTTTCCATTCATTAGGCAGCCAAAAATCATCTTTATCCTTATTATCAACCTGAGTGTCAAGGTTAAAATCACCTGGATAATAGCCTTTTTCTCCAGCCTGTGTTTCCCATGGATTAACTTTATCCGCCGTATCTATCAGTCCGCTACCATTACCATCACCTGCTACCATTCCCCAAATACCGGGAGTAAGTTCTTTTTGTGCTGTTACGCCATAAGCCTGGGAAGAAGATGTTGTGAAATCATAAGTGTAAGTTCCACCTGATTCAATTAATGGATTGGCTGACATGATAGCAAGATGATTTCGGTGATATATAACAACAAATAAATTGTGGTTTATTATTTTATTGAATTCTAACAGGCTCGAACCGTTAAGATTGCAAACCGTTCCATCTTTTAATAGAAATGCCGGTTTTTGAGCAATGACTGATTCGGATATTGCCGAATCAGCACCATAAATAGTTTCTCTTAATTCGATAAGCAACCATTCGACAATATCTCCATTTGGAACAGACTGTATATCTTCCGAACCGTAATAATTCCAGGGATGAATATTGAATGGCTGTTGCAAAGGCAAATAATCAGGATTCAGATTGGTGTTCATATCTGAGCCATTAAAAGGACCTTCTAAGAACACTTTCAAATCAAGATATATTTTCTCAAAAGTAGAAGTGAAATTAACTTCCCATCCGGGACGGGTCGTAGAAAAATCGGTGTTAAAATGTAAAAGCATTTTCCCGGAATATGCTGTTAAGTCGGGTGGGAGGGAGGTTCCCGAAAAAACACCTAACAAATTATCCGGCGAGGTGTTATCCCCGTTATAAACCCTCAGGTAATCACAACTGAATTCAGTGTTGAATGAATTAAAAGAAATTGAAATAGTCGTTGCTCCCGGTGGCTGGATGAGCCGATACACATCAATATGACTCAGATAATTTCCTGAACCGCTGCCATCATTAAAAATTCCTGTTGAATCGGTAATAACCTGCAAGCCTGAAGTAACACCCGGTATGGAAGCCGAGTAGCTTACTTGCCAGCCTGTATCAGAAATTGTATCATTTGATGTGAATTCAAGGAGCATTTTTCCTGAACCTGAAACGAAGTGAGGAGGAAGATTCGTTCCTGAAAATTCTCCAAGCAACAGTGAGCTTAAACTATCACCATCATATACTCTCAGAAAGTCATAACCCGATTCTGTATTAAAACCGGAGAAAAACAAGGCAATGGAATCAGCTCCCGGCGGATTTACCAGGTACTGGCAGGAAGTGTTGGGCTGATAATCAAGGATGCTGCTGCCGTCATCAAACCTGCAAAATCGTGCAAGAAAAACTGCCGAAGGATCGTTTACATCCGGGTTGGGTTGAATACCAATAATAGCTTCTTGTACAGTTGGTAATTCGGATAGTAATTTATCATATCCGCTTGCAACGCCATTACCCCAGTTAAAATGAAAATGACCGTCATCAGAGTATCCGTCGAGTACGATAAAATGACCTCCCGATCCTGATGAGATGCAATAGAAAACGGGTCGTTGTGCATCAATCTCTGCCCTCATCATTACCTTCCAAAGCGAATCGGGGAAATGTGATTTGTTAAGCAACTGTGCTTTTGAAGAATACCCGAAGAAATCAAAGAAAGCATTCCTCAGGCTGGTGGTTCCTGAAAAAGAAGCATTATAAGCGTAATCCATCTCCACAGCCACGCCGCAGTGAAACATTAGTTGAGCAACTGCTGCAACTTCTTCAGGCAGGCTTGATGCAGACAAAACATCGGGCATGTTATTCCAGTCGTAAAAGGTATTTTCAAAGTCGGCAGAAATAATTCCATAAGTAGGATGATAGAATGAGTGCGATCCAATTCCGTTTACCGGATAATTAAAATATTTCAATATTTGCGACAATGCAGTAGCTCCGCAACCCGCTTTTGCATGACCGCAACTGCCATTCGGGTCTTCCGGACAGGAATCGTTATAATAACATGCTTGTGCCCAATAAGTGGTGAGCAGCGGATCAACGCCCTTGAAAGTTAATGAACCATCGGGTTTAAAATATTTTTTCCATTCATGGTGATT
>JAIORT010000888.1 GCA_021107975.1 Bacteroidales bacterium
TTTATCATTATCATGGTGATATAATTTAACAAAAGCGACTTTCGTTTTTGATTCGGGACCAAGATAATTATAACTGCAATAACCACTTTTTGTTGATGTTTTATTATCTAACAATACCCTTTTCAGGTTGGAGGAAGCTGCACGGTACATTATTTTTACGGCAATTCCGTTGATACGCCATATAACCCGGTAGGGTGTAATTTCAAATGCATATTCATAAAATCTTTTATCCGGATAAAATTTTAATCCGGAAATTTTGTTCCGTCTGGTGGAACGTTTGCTTTCGTAATCGTATCCGTAATGCTGGGTAGCGGATATTGAATGTTTCCAGTTGCCGCAATATTCAAAATCAAACTCCGGTAAAAGATAATCTATATTGCGATAGTCTTTTTGCTGGTTATCACTTAACAGCCAAAATGCCTGCCACGAACCGGGCTTATCGTCGAATTGGATTTTGCTGATTAACTTCCCATAAACAAACGACCATTTGGAATATAACATTCCTGCCTTGTTATACTCATCCTGCTTTACAGCATTAATTTCCACTCCCGCGGTTGAAAGCTGAACACATTCAGGATAAAATGCATAATTAGAATTTGGCACCAAAGTATTAAAGCTACCCCATGGAGCTATAAGGTCCCAATTATCCAAATTATCAAAACGCTCTGACATACTTAAATTATAATTATTGTAATCCGTGTGTCGTTTACTAATATCAACAAAACAAGTTATTATAAAAAATTTTATTTTGAACCAGATGTTAATGATAAATTCTACTATTCTCATCGCTATTAATTTTTAATTTATATAAATGATAACTGAACAAATAATTATATATAATTTTACCATAAAATTAAATAAAATTTAAAACACTTATGTTTTTTATATTGAGACACGCGAGAGAATGATAAAAATGTAAGTGATAAACAGTTAACGTATTACTAAATTTAAAACTATGAAAATGACCATGTTAAAAAATCAGATTATTGCTTTTATTCTCTTATTCGGTTTCCAGTTTGCAAATGCACAGGATGAAGTAATGAATTACAAAGATTTGCAAAAATACCTACCGTCATCGCTCAGTGGTTATGAAGCCGGGGAACCCGACGGACAAACAATGACAATGCAAGGCATGTCATTCTCGTCTGCTTCCATTGAATTTACAAATGAAGACGATTTTGTAAGAATAGCTCTCATTGATTACGTTGCAGCAGCAAGCATGTACCAGATGGCAACAGCTATGTGGGGTATGGGAATGTCAATTGAAGATGATGAAATGATAGCAAAGGCTGTAAAGTGGGAAGACAATATTGTAGGCTGGGAGGAATTTCGTAAAATTGATAAAGAAGCAACCCTGGCTCTCGGTATCGGGGATAGATTCTTCATGACTGTTGAGGCTAATAACCAGTCAGGAACTGACTTTGTGAAATCAGTGGCAAAGAAAATGGACCTTAACGGACTTGCAGATAAATAAACCGGAGAAAACATTGTTTAATTGAATATTTTCTCCTTTACTTTTTTATAGTTTTATATTTTTGGCGTGTATGAAAAAAACACTATTTGTTATAATATTTATTATTTTCTCTTCTTTGCTGTTCGGGCAAATTTCCGAAATTGATATTAAAAAACAGGAAAGCAGGGACACAGTTATTTATTCTGCATCCGATTTTAATACTAAAGAAATTGCCGATTACATAAAAGAAAAAAAATTAAAATTAAGGGTGGAAGTCGGAACCGTTTTTGGCACATCATTCGGTTCAGGCAATTATTTCGGAACTTATATTGCCCCGCACTTTAGTTATAAAATCAGTCCGAGGTTTAGCCTTAATACAGGCGCTATTCTATCCAATAATTATGGAGGATATTATTACAATCCTTTTTATGGCGATCAGATTGTTACGCCATACTCAGGATTTTCACGATCATTTATTTACATTGAAGGCGCTTACCGGTTAAATGAAAAAGTTACGGTTACAGGAGCCGTTTATAAAGAAATTAATCTTTTTAATAATTCGCTTCCTTCTGCACAGGGATTCAATTACGATTGTAAAGGAATGATAATGGGGATAGATTATAAACTGGGAGAAAATGTATTTATCAGAGGACAAATTGAGGTGTCAAATGGTCAAAGTCCATACAGGAGCAGGTC
>JAIORT010000851.1 GCA_021107975.1 Bacteroidales bacterium
TATTAATTTGTCACAATCCTTAATCAGGTCAATGGAACCACCTTTGTTTCTGAAAAAATCAGTTTTTAAGGGCGGCAAAAAAGCGTTGGCAGACAGACAAGCTCTGTTACAAATTTTGGTTTTGAGTTAGATCGTACGAAATGCTTTGCATTCACGAACACATATTAAAAATAATAAGCTTGTGAGCAATTGTAAATGTGCTTGGCTGTGTGTGCTGGATTAAATGATATTTGGACGTTAATCATCCATTGTTTTTTTTTGTCCAGTTCTTTCTATATATCAATTGCTCTATTAATAATATTTTCAGGATAATCGTTAATTTGAAGTATTCTGATTGCATTTCTATTATTTTGATAAATTCTGGTTGCTATGTGTGTTTACCATTAATTAGCATAAATTAAGTTTTTTAGGATTACGAATTGTTTGTGCAACTATCTTTTGTTATTTTATATTTTTAGATATTGAGGACGTTAACCGGGAGCTAACTGAACGTTCCAAAATCTACTTAGCGTATTACAATTTTTTTAGCTTGGATTTGAGTTTCGTTTATTAATTTAATCAAATACATACCAGGACAAAATGATGAACAGTCAATTTCAAATTCACTTGATCCGGCAGAGGGTTCAAGTATATGCTCAAGCATTAATTGACCATAAGCATTTGTAATTATAATAGTTGTATTTTCATTAATTATCCGGTCAAATTGAATATTAATTTTATCATTTGCCGGGTTTGGGAATATATGCCAAGCACAATTATTGGTAAAGTTTTTCTGAATATTTGTAAAGGTAGAAGTGTATTCAATCTCCCAACCATTATAATTATTGATGCCGTTTGTTTGAAAGGTGATGAACATTTTTCCACTTTCAGCAACAACATCCGATGGTATTTCACTTCCTGAATACGAACCGATGATATCATTATCATCATAAATAGTAAGTTCATCGCTTTCTTCTTCCGTTTCAAAATAAATAAAATGTGCGGTTACGGAAGAAGCCATATTGGGTTCAATACTCCACATACAAGTTGAATTTGAGTGATAGTTAAAGGTACCGCTCCCGTCTGAAATGATTCCGATTTCGTCCTCCCAATATTCAACCCCACTGCAATAATCAGGTAAATTACTCTGATAGCTGGCTACCCATCCGGTATCAGAAATTGTTTCATTTGTAGTAAAAGTAACCAACATTTTATTTCCTGTTGATGTATATGTTCCTGTATTTTCATTACCTGATAAAATAGCAATAGGTACTAAACTACCATCAGGCAAAACATCAAAAACAGAAACAAAGTCGTTTTCAGGTTCCGTATCAAATTTATCGAAATATAAAGTAATTGATGATACTGAATCATTTTCTGTCTGAGGATCAATAAACCAGCTGCAATAGGCATTGTTTTCATAATTAAATGGACCACTACCATCGGTAAATGTTCCATCAAAAGCTGTTAAGTCAGTAGAAGCAAGACATCCACCCGGGTATAAGGGATCTGCCGGAAAAACATCTATTACCATTTGGTGCATCTCATCAAATGTATATCCACCGGCAGAAATATTATCAAGGTAATAATAGCCATCAAACATACCTCCCCAACCAAAGTTCATATGGAAGAAACTTTCATCGGAATAGCCGTCCAAAATCCAAGTATGGCCTCCACCTGCATTCATATCCACAGCACAATAGATCACTGGCATCGACATATCCAGGTTATCCTTTATTAAATTCTCCCATTCCGTTTGTGTATAGGCGGTTTTAAAAATTAGTTCAGCATCTTCAGAATATGCAAAATGCTCCTCAATCCCGTCAACAACCACCTGCATATCAAATACACCTGATACAGCGGGCCCATAAAAAGTATTAATAGCAACACCTGCATGAAAACTTAATTCGGCTACTTCCTCATAATTGTTATTGTTACTTACATTGGTCATAGCATTATAGTTATAAAATGCGTTTTCAAAGTCAGCACTGATTGTACCATAAGGTGCCTGATAATAACTGTTACTTCCTATTCCCTGTTGAGGATACCTGTAGTAAAACATTAATTGCGCCATTGCGGTAGACGGGCATCCGGTTACCACATGGCCACCAGGGCCATTCGGATCTTCCGGACAGTATAAATTGTACGGTACGGTTTGGTTCCACA
>JAIORT010000102.1 GCA_021107975.1 Bacteroidales bacterium
ATGACCTAATGACTATGAATGACTACTAATGACTTAATGACTATTAATGACTACTAATGAATCAACCTTTAACAGTTACTTTAATTTTTTGTCCGGGTTTGAGTCTTTTCGAGTTTTTAATATTGTTCAGCTTTTTAATCTGTTCAACTGTAACACCATTGTAAAGTTTAGCTATATCCCACAGGGTATCACCTTTACGGACAGTATGATAAACGAAATCAGTGTCAGCCTTATTGCTTAGAGTTAATTTGCTTTCTTTTGCCTCAGATTTGGGAGCATATACCAACAATTTTTGATTGGGTTGGATTGTATTACTCTTCAGGTTGTTCCATTTCTTTAAATCAGTAACAGAGCATTTGTATTTTTTGGCTATCAATCCGAGATTTTCTCCGTTTTTTACAACATGATATTTTTCGTCTCTGTTTTTGATATTTGTCGGTTTGGCAACAGATGATTTTTTTGATGAAATGTATCCGGGAGCAAAAATTACCAGCTTTTGACCGGGATATATTGTATTACCTCTTAGATTGTTCCAGCTTTTCAGGTTCCTGACACTGCAACGATATTTTTTTGCAATCAAACCCAGGTTTTCTCCGTACCGTACTATATGGATGTTTCTTTCTTTTGCTTTTTTAATTTCAGCCAGCAGCTTTTCTCTATCAATACCTTTTTTGGTTTTATAAGCATATAATTTTTGTTCATTGTCAATAAATGCTCCTACATATTCATGCGGAAGCCTGAGAATATATTTTTTATTTTTTGTTGAAGGAATAATACCGGTTTTATAAGCAGGATTCAGGAATTTCAGTTCTTCCATGGGGATATGCAACATTTCGGTTATTTGATTAAAAGATAGGACATCACTAACGGTTACGGTATCAATTTCTTCAAAAAGAAATGTAGGTTCAACCGGATAAAGATTATGTTCGGCAGGATGATTCATCAGATATAGAACTGAAATGAAAGCCGGGACATAACCCCGTGTTTCTCTTGGCAGGTAAGGCCAAACAGCCCAGTAACTCTTTACACCGCCAGCCCTGCGAATTGCTTTGTTCACATTGCCTGCCCCTGAATTATAAGCTGCTAAAGCCAACGACCAATTGCCATAAATATCATAAAGGTCTTGTAAATGCTTACAGGCAGCAATCGTTGATTTGTAAGGGTCGAACCTATCGTCAACAAGGGAATTTGCTTTTAATCCATATACCTTTCCGGTTCTGTACATGAACTGCCATAATCCTTTTGCCCCTGCCCGTGAATTTGCCGTGGGGTTCAGAGCAGATTCAACTACGGCAAGGTATTTCAATTCAAGAGGCATATTAAACCTGTCAAGCTGTTCTTCGAAAAGCGGAAAGTAAACTTCAGACAAGCCTAATACTTTTGAAGTTAATTCTCTGCGTTTTATTGCATAAGTATTAATATAGTTTTTTACCTGCCTGTTAAAGATTAGTTCGATAGGTGTTGTTTTATTCAAACTCTCAATTCTTGCCTGCAAAACCGAATCGGAATAAACAGGTACTGAATCCGGAGGGAAATTATAAACATTTAAAACAGTAGTATCGGTTGTAAAGGTTGTATTGTTAAAGAACCTGAAAGCTACCAGACTATCGAGCATTCCTATAATCCGGGCATTCTGCTCATCTGTAACAAAAAAACCGGAATCAATAGAGTTGTTAATATTATTGCTTATTTCATATATTTTTTTGTTGATAGAATCATTTATCTGAGTACTATCAGCATCAGGGTAAATATTTCCGGAGAAAACCGAACTTATTACGACGACTAAGAAAAGAGAAATTAAAATTTTTCGGGCTGTCATTATTAATTATTAAATGTTTTAAATAGAATAACTAAAAAATTTTACGAATGTTTTACAGTTTCGTTGCAAAAGTATAATATTTAATGATTAATCACGGAACTTGGAGGATGGAATGACTGAAATGAGAAATGTTATTAGTTATTCGTTAACAATTAATCAAAATATACGAATAAAAGATCAAATACGGGATAGCAAAGGTATGGGGTGATGAAAAAGACAAAAGATGATTCAGATATTGAAGAAATTGTAAAAAGAGTTGATAAATTAGTTGACATTAAAGACCTTAATGTATTTCTTAATAGTATTAGTGATAGAGTT
>JAIORT010000413.1 GCA_021107975.1 Bacteroidales bacterium
TTATGGTGATGGCGTCAATGCCTATTAAAGTACTTCCGTAGGTTTTTACGAGCATAATAATTTTTCAAGCAATTCTTTATCAAAGATACATGAAAATTAATCCCGAAACTTCGGGATTGTAATTTGCTTAATAATATTTCAACTTATACAAAAAAATGATCCGGTTACCTTCCTGGCTTATAACCAGACTTGCTCAATATTTTTTGTGCATCGTATTCATTCATAAGTTCATTCAATAAAATTCCAGTATGATTGTTCATGTATTCTCTGACTATTTGCCAGCCAATCCACCAGCCAAGCCGGGGTGGGGATTCATTTCCAAAATATGAAGTAAACGGACCGTCAAGAATAAATTTTTGCAATTTCTGTTTTTCGGTTGAATAAAGTAATTCGTTTTCAATAAGAAATGCCCAGATATACCCTTCATTATCTTCTGCCCATTTCATTTGTTTTCCGGTATAATCTATTTTAAGCGAATCCGCAACATCAGGCATCATTGCGTCAATAAACCAGAGAATTTTCCCTTCATTCATCATTAAATCGAGTAAAGTGCTTCCGGTTTTTTTATAATTTATTTTGCTTCTTGCAATTTCATTCATACAATCTCTTGCGATATATTCCTTTCTGAATTTCCTTATACAGTATGCCGGCAATCCCAGGTTTTTGTATTTAGGATAATTCTCACCAAGATACATATCAAGTGCAATTAATAAATTGTTATCATAATACTGAACTGGATATTCATAATCAAAACCGGAGATATAAGTATAGATTTCCGGTATTATGCCTTTGGGATAATAGTACCTGTAATGCTTTAGAGCCTTTGTTAATTCTATTTCAAGTTCGTTAAGATTCGGATAAACTTTATTGCAATCCTTGCTTACACTGATAAGTAATGTGTCGCTGATAAAATCATATATCTTTAGGGTATCGTTAAGATCGCCGCTAAGGAAAATCCCGAATTCAGGTTGCAGGCGTTTTAATTCTTCTTTAAGATTGTTTCTATCTAATGTAAAAAGAGCCTGTCCGTATCTTTGTATTTTGATTTTTTTTATTTTAATATCGGAAATATCAACATCCATCCTGTTGGTGGAGGTTTTACACGAAAAGAATAATACAGAAATAAGAATAAAAATTAAAAAATATCTGTTAGACATAGCAAATGTTAACTTTATATACTAATTCTTAACAGGTTTGCGAAGTAAAGCTGTTTAGAAGTAGTTATGCGTGCTGAATAGACCTTTAAAATTTTTGCATTTCTATTCAGCATTAGTATAATTATTCACTAAAATATAAAAAAAATGTCAATTACCGGATAATTGACATTTTTTTACATAATAATATTTTTTTTATTAAAGAATCTTCCAACCAACACTTATAAAAAATACGTTGTTTTTAAATTCTCCGGGGTCTCCTTCAGGAGCATTATCAGGTTTGTCGTACAAATTACTAAGACCCAATTCGTAACGAAGGTCTATTGTAAGCATCAGGATATCCACTCCTGCACCTAATTGCAAACCCCAGTTCATATCTTTAAATGAATCTTTGAAATCATCGTCCGTTTCCTGATCAACTCCGTTAACAGAAAAGTCATAATCTTTATTTACCACAAATGAAGCAACGGGTCCGGCTTGAAGTCTGACATTGATCTTTGGTATTTTAACAATTTTATAACCTAATAAAACAGGAACGTCAATAGTGCTGAGTTTGATAGTTTGCTTTATTGAAGGAGAAGAACCTCCTCCAATATCATATTTTAATTCACCTTTTTTTAATGTAAAGTACGCTTCTGGCTGAATGTGAAATTTTTTACCCAGCCTTAAGAATACACCTGCCTGAAATCCGTTTTTAGCAGCCTCCGTATAATCGCTTACATCTGTTGTTAATTTGCTCATTGTGAATGCTCCCTTTATTCCGAAATTTATAGGAAGCTGTGCAAATGTAAATGTGCACAGAAAAATAATAATTGAAATTAAAAAGATCTTTTTCATGATTGAAGAATTTTAATTAAATTAATTTTTAGCAAAAATAATAACTTAGCAAGATATAATAGCATAAATCGGTAAATAAATTAATTATTAACATTTCTCACTTGAGAAATACTATATTATAACTTGAAGAATTATCCAATT
>JAIORT010000648.1 GCA_021107975.1 Bacteroidales bacterium
TTCGCTATAAACGCCCGTAATAAAAGTACTATCCTCACTGTATTGATATTGATAACTTGTAGCGCCTGCCAATGATGACCATTCTAAATCTACTGATGTGTAAGACAATCCGGTGCTTCCATCTACCGGACTTATCAGGTTCGGAGCATTTGTTAACGGAAGCAATTCACCATAATGCATAACAGAAAACGGCGAAGTATCTCCTTCTGTCCAAATTACAGATAAGCAGTTGTTGCTTTTAACCGGGCTGTTAGGATGTTCTGATTCAACACTTGCCGTATTGCTGATGTTTTCTAATTCAGACCAGGTTTCAAGCTCTACATCATATTTTGAATAGACGATTTCATAATAAACACCGCCAATTTTTTCTGCCCAAAAAACATATAAATTTCCTTGATTGTCGGTTGAAATTGATGGATGTGCCGATGCTTTGGCAGTGTTGCTGATATTTGTATAATTAATATCCCAAACTCCATCTGTACATTTTTTATAAAAAATTTCCCTGTTTCCTGATTGTGAATCTTTCCATACGAGATGAATATTACCGTCAATATCTGTTACTGCACAAGGGTCCATTGTTGCATAACTTCCGTTTCCTGTTGTGTTACTGATGTTTGTGTAATCTGCATCCCAGCCTGAACCAACCGTATATTTTCTATAAAGAACCATTTTATCATTACCAATATTTTCGCCGGAATCTTTCCAAAATGCAAAAACATTATTGTTGCCATCAATTGTAAGTGTCGGATACTCAGAAGCACCATACGAATCACTGATATTTACAGGAGCTTCCCAACCCGCTCCAGGAGTATATTTATTATACCATATTTCGGAATTTGGAGTTGGACCATAACCTGCTCTTTGCCAAACACAATGCAAATTGTTATCTGTATCAATTGCTAATACAGGGCGGGAAACCGGACTTGTCATATTTGCATCGTGATAAACGTAATCGGATTCACTCCATATTTCCTCGTTATATGTTCTGTGAACAATATCATAGGCATTTATTCCGCCGTATTTATAAACAAGGTGCAAAATATTATCGTTATCAACAGCAAGAGATGGATTTCTTCCTGTTCCATCAACAAGGACAGATGTTGACCAATTTGCGCCGGCATCATCAGAAAATGAGTAGTAGATACCATTATTGTAATATGCTACATGCAAATTTCCGTTGTTATCTTCCACAATAAGTCTTGCGTTGTTTCTTTCTGTTGCAGAAGATTGTGTGCTTTCTCCTATGGTAGTTTGCGCATGAACAAATCCAGCGCTTAACACTATTAAAATGATAAATATTGTTTTCAACATTGTATAGTTTTAGAATTAGAAATAGAAATAGACTTGCCTGAAACAGTTTTCCTATTTTCAGACAAGTCTATCTTTATAAAAATCAAAAAAATAAATATATTGCTCATTTAACCCCCCTGTTTCCCCCCTTAAATGGGGAATTATTGAATTTATTTTTTTGATTTTTTATAACTTTAGTAGTTTAAAAGCAAACACTAATTATACTAAATTTCACTAATTTAGTTCGTGAAAATTTGTGAAATTTGTTTTTTTTTATGTTTAAGGATGGACATTAATTAGTTTTTTGAAGATACTTTTGTTTTCAGATGTTACTTTCAATAAATAAATTCCTTTATCAAATTTAGAAATATCAATAGTTTCAGTATAATCAGATAATTCATTCTGAAAAATAATTTTTCCCTGCGAATTAAATATTTGTATGCTTGAATTTGGCATTTCTTTATTTGATATTTCAATATTAAATATTCCGTTGCCCGGATTAGGATACACAGTAACAAATTGTTCATCAGGAATCGGATTTGGTTCAATACCAACAGGAATATAGCCGAACCAATCTAATGCTTCTTGTATTATCATATTAATATCATCATCGTTTGTAAACTGGGAAAGATCAAAGCTGGTAAAAAATGATTTATAGACCAGGTTATCTAAAGATAACGCACAAGCATCGTGATAGGCATAAGCCAGTCCGTTTATCGGGCCATCTTCAAAAATGAAATTAGTAATCGAACTGATTTCGGGATTTAATACTTCGTTTTGATATACTTCAGGACAATCTCCTTCATCTAAAACGTCAGGACTATTAGAATAAGTTGGCAA
>JAIORT010000659.1 GCA_021107975.1 Bacteroidales bacterium
AAAGAATCAGGAGGTATATATGAGCATTTCAAAAAAAAGGAAAAAAATATTCATCTGGGGTGGCATAATTATTTTTGTAATCATTATTATTCTTGCGGTTACAAAAAAAAGAGGTTCTGCCGGAATTAAAGTTACTACCGAGCAAGTACAAAAGCGAACCCTCGTAGAAACAGTATCTGCAAATGGCAAAATACAACCGGAGGTAGAGGTTAAAATCAGTCCGTATATTTCGGGAGAGGTGGTTGAATTATATGTGAAGGAAGGGGATGAAGTTCAGGAAGGGGAATTGTTAGCTAAGATAGACCCCGAGATTTATATTTCAAATTATGAAAGGACTGAGGCTTCCCTCCAGATGCAAAAGGCAAACCATGCAAATTCAAAAGCACGGCTTGCCCAATCTCAGGCTCAGTTTGTCAAGGCTAAAGAAGATTTTAAAAGAAATAAGCAGCTATTTGAACAAAATGTTATTTCTCAATCCGATTTTGATGCGGCAACATCTGCTTTTGAAGTAGCGAAAGAAGAAGTAACTGCCGCACGCGAAAATGTGAAAGCAGCAGAATTTTCAGTTAGCAGCACCGAAGCGTCGTTAAGAGAGGCTAAAGAAAATCTTACCAGAACAGCTATCTATGCTCCGAACAATGGAACCGTTTCAAGATTAAGTGTTGAAAAGGGAGAGAGGGTTACAGGAGCTTCCCAGTTTTCTTCAGGTACGGAAATTATGCGGATAGCCAACCTTGAACGCATGGTTGTGGATGTGGAAGTAAATGAGAACGATATTGTAAGGGTGAGCCTTGACGATACTTGTATTATCGAGGTGGATGCATATTTGAACGACAAATTCAAAGGTATTGTTACCGAAATTGCCACTTCAGCAAATATTACAGGGGTCAGCGCTGACCAGGTAACTAATTTCGAGGTTAAAATTCTGATACTGGAAAGTTCATATAAGCAATTAATAAAAAAAGATAATTTTATCAAATCTCCTTTCCGCCCCGGCATGTCGGCAACGGTGGATATTCAGACAGAAACCGCCCACAATATTCTTACAGTGCCAATCCAGGCTGTAACAACTCGTGCCGATACAACAGGCAAATCTGACACAAAACGCGATGAAGAGAATGAGGATGAAGAAACGGAAGAAAAGAAGGATGAAGAATTACAGGAGTATGTTTTCCTGTATGAAGATGGAATAGCAGAAATGCAAAAAGTAAAAACAAGTATCCAGGATAATATGTATATTCAGATACTGGAAGGATTGGAAGAAGGACAGGAAGTTATCGTCGGACCTTACAGGGCTGTATCTAAAAAATTAGAAAATGGCGATGAGGTGAAGAAAGTTGATAAGAAAGATTTGTTTACTAAGGATTAGAGATTTATAGAGATATTTCAACAAATCTCAATTAATTCCTGTGCAATAACTTAATTTAACTCATGTCGTTGATTTTATGTATCGAAACAGCCACACCTGTTTGCTCCGTTGCCCTTTCAAAAAACGGAGAGATATTATCTTTAAAAGAAACTGCCAAAAAAAATTCCCATTCCGAGGTCGTAACCCTTTTTATTGATGGTTTATTAAGGGAAAATAAAATTCAATACACCGATTTAAACGCAGTTGCCGTAAGTAAAGGACCCGGTTCTTATACCGGACTTCGCATAGGCGTTTCAACTGCTAAGGGTTTGTGCTATGCGTTGGATATTCCTTTGATAGCGATCAATACACTACGGTCAATGGCTTATGGTATGGCTGAAATCTATTTAAAAGAGAGGAAAACTTCGGAGAATATTCTTTTTTGCCCCATGATAGATGCTCGCAGGATGGAAGTTTATTCTGCGATTTACGATGAAAACAACAATGAGGTCAGGGAAACAAAAGCAGAAATAATCGAAAAAAATTCCTTTTCAGAATATCTTGAACAAAACCAAATGATTTTCTTTGGTAATGGCGCTGCAAAATGCAAAGACGTAATTACTCACCCCAACTCTGTTTTCTATGAAAACATCCATCCTTCAGCCACAAACATGGTTTTAATAACTGAACAAAAATTCCAAAAACAACAGTTCGAAGACGTGGCTTACTTTGAACCTTTTTATTTAAAGGATTTTATTGCGGGTGTGCCGAAGGTGAA
>JAIORT010000853.1 GCA_021107975.1 Bacteroidales bacterium
ACCTTTTATTTTCTTTCATTTTTGTTTTGCTGGCTTGCCCGCTATTGGCGCAACAACAGCCTAATATTTTACCTCAGTCCAAACACAAGCTGCCCCACCAATCCCTCATACCTAGGCACGCCTACCCGGAGCAAAACAATGAAACTGCCCTCACTGGTGAAATGGATTTCTATTTGCCAACCATGCCAAACACCGAAATAGCCATACGAGTGGATTCTATATTTTTTTTAGATGAATGTGGAAACTTTAAAATAATTTACACATACGACGCCAACGGGAATATACTCATAGAGTTATTAAAACACTGGGAAAACAGCCTATGGGTGAATACATGGTTATATATCTACACTTACAACGCCAATGGGAATATGCTGACTGCGTTATTTCAAGACTGGGAAAACGGCGCCTGGGTGAATGAATGGTTTGATACCTACACTTACAACGCCAATGGGAATATGCTGACTTATTTAAGACAATACTGGGAAAACAGCGAATGGGTGAATCACAAGTTACATACCTACACTTACGACGCCAACGGGAATATGCTGACTAATTTAATTCAAGACTGGGAAAACGGTGCATGGGTGAATGACTGGTTAGAGACCTATACATACGACGCCAATGGGAACAGATTGACATTGTTATGGCAAGACTGGGAAAACGGCGCATGGGTGAATGACTGGTTAGTTACTTACACTTACGACGACAATGGGAATATGCTGTCATATTTAGATCAATACTGGGACGGCACATGGGTGAATTCCTGGTTACTTACCTGCACCTACGATGCCAATGGGAATATGCTGACTAATTTAATTCAAGACTGGGAAAACGGTGCATGGGTGAATGACTGGTTAGAGACCTATACATACGACGCCAATGGGAACAGATTGACATTGTTATGGCAAGACTGGGAAAACGGCGCATGGGTGAATTCCACGTTATCTACCTACACTTACAATGCCAATGGGAATTGTTTGACTCGTTTATATCAATACTGGGAAAACGACGTATGGGTGAATGGCAGATTACATTCCTACACCTACGATGCCAATGGGAATATGCTGACTGCGTTATTTCAAGACTGGGAAAATGGCGCATGGGTGAATGATGAAAAAAAAGAGTATATTTTCCTTCCGGGCCAGGTAAATGCCACAGCTTATGATTGGGATGGAAGCAATTGGATAGAAAGCACGTTTAGTGGTGTTTTTGATATTATCATGGAAGGAGAATATGTATATTATAATTATGCCATCAAACTCGAGCTTTATTATACGGATGTTACGGGCATAAAAGAGCAGGATGCTTGTTTGGACAATTCACCTGTACGTTGCTACCCAAATCCTGTAACAGACCAGATCAATATTGAGATAGACCCGGCATGGCAGGCTGTACATTATCTTTTAGAATTGTTTGACCAAACCGGGCAAAAGGTCAAATCTTTTAAGATGTCGTCAGACTTTGGCTTTTCATCTCTACACCTTAGTGTGGACGATGTGCCGCCCGGATTGTACCTGTTACGTGTAACTGCTGGAAATCAGATGTTCTCGCAAAAAATTATTATTTCGAGATAGATGCAGGCTTTGTATAATTTTGTCTCTTTTTTCACCACACCTGCCTGTCCTGACTGCCGTCAGGTAGGAGGCAAAGGCAGGGATTATCACGGATTTTCTCAGATTATTTGTGTTAATCTGTGTCTATCTGTGGTGCTATATTTATTAACACGGATTTCTCTCGAATTTGGATTTTTGGATTTTGGAATCATGTACTAAATCGCTTTATCCCAAGCTCCCTGCTGCTTAACATCATAGTACTCCACACCTGTTTTAGTGCATTCTTCAATCCATTTATTTATTTTCCAATACCGGTTTGAAGAATCAAAAATCAATTGCTCAAAATCAAAACTCTCTGTTAGCTCTGCAATTTTAATGTCCGGGTTTTGGCTTATGATTAGGTAATCAACTTTCATTTTATTACGGGTAGGATAAAACCGAAATTCTGGATTGATAATCACAAGCCTTTTATTATAAAACTGGATATAATTTTTGTTCTTATAAAAATTTTGCTTTATGATTTGTTTATTGTCAATATCAAATTTCACCACATTTTTAATTCCCGATTTC
>JAIORT010000032.1 GCA_021107975.1 Bacteroidales bacterium
CGGTTCCGGTTAATATTAAAAGTTCGTTTGTCATATATCAAATATCAAATTTTCAATTCCTATTTCTTAGCGGTCATTACTAACTCGCCATGTTTTACACCTTTGATGGCGATAAGCTTGTTTGCCAGGTCTTTTAGTTCTTTGGCATTGCCTTTAACTGCAATTGTTTCAAGGCAGTTACTATGATCGAGATGTACATGCTGCACCGATAAGATGAGATGATGATAGTCGTGCTGTATATCGGTTGACAGCGTTTGCAGTTCGCGTTTATGATGGTCATAAACCAAAACTATAGCACCGGCAACCTCCCTGTTTTCTTCCCATTCATCTTCAACTGAATATTTTTTTACAAGAAACCTGATTGCCTGCGAACGGTTAGGAAACTTATGTTTATTAACCAGCCTGTCTAATTCAGTCAGCAGTTCTTTCTCTAATGATACTCCGAAACGTTTTACTTGCATTGTGTTACGTATTTTAATTTAGTGATACAAAAATATTCCTTTTACTGTTATATGTTATCAATTAAAAAATTAATTTTGTTTCGATGGATCATAACTATAACAGATATTTCCTCAAACTGGCATATAAGGGTACACGTTACAACGGATGGCAAATCCAGAAAAATGCGCCATCTGTACAAGCTGCGATCAATAATGCCTTATCTGCAATATTTAAAACAGAAATCAACGTTGTCGGCTGTGGCAGAACTGATACAGGTGTTCATGCAAAAAAATTCTATGCTCATTTCGATCTTGTAAAAAGTTTTACTACAACTGAAAAAAATAATATTATCAGAAAGCTAAACGGGTATTTACCATCAGACATAAGCATTAATAGTATTTTACCAGTAACTGCTGAGGCGCATGCCCGTTTTGATGCTATATTTAGAACATATCAATATTTTATCCTGAGGAAGAAAGACCCTTTTTACAAAGAATATTCGTATTATGTTTATGGCGATTTAGATATGGATTTGATGAACCGTGGCGCTGACATTCTGTTTGAATATCAGGATTTCACTTCATTTTCGAAAGTCAAAACACAGGTTAAAACAAATATCTGCAAATTAAAACATGCCCGTTGGGAACAAAAGGATCACCTGCTTGTGTTTACTATTACTGCCGATCGTTTTCTCAGGAATATGGTACGAGCAATTGTCGGCACATTGCTCGATATTGGCAGAGGGAAAAATTCGTTAAGTGATCTTAGAATTATCATCGAAAATAAAAACCGTTCAGATGCGGGCTACTCTGTCCCGGCGCGAGGGTTATTCCTGACCGAAGTGGAGTACCCTGCAGAAGTATTTCTTTGAAAGCGAAATGGGTTGAATTGGATAATGTTAAAAATATATAAAAACAGGACATTTCCTTATTTCCCTTATTCCCCCTATTCCCTGTTAAAAATTTAACAATAATTCTTTATATTCATACATTAAGTTTTACTTTTGTCTGTTAATTAATTAACAAACGGAATTCACATTGTATGAAAAATCTTCCGGATAAGACAGTAGAAAGATTAAGCCAGTACAGGAGAAGCCTTAACAACCAACTGACAAAAGGCAAAACAAATATTTTCTCGCATGAGCTAGCCCACTTGTTACACATTACACCTGTGCAGGTGAGGCGCGATATTATGCTGATTGGTTATTCAGGCACGTTAAGGAAAGGATATGATATTAAAGAAATGATTAATCTTATTGGAAAGATCATTGATACTGATGAAGGGCAGCGGATTGCTGTTATAGGAATGGGTAACCTGGGGAAGGCATTTATCCATTACCTTCACGAAAAAGGATCTAAGCTAAAAATTGTAGCTTCCTTTGATGTTAATCCTGACAAAACAGATAAAACTTATGCCGGTGTACATTGTTACCATTTCGACAGGTTAGCTGAAATTGTAAAGAAAGAAGAAATTAATATCGGTATTATTACTACTCCTCCGGAAGTAGTGCCTCAAATTGCAGACAAACTGGTTGAAGCCGGCATCAACGGTATTTTAAATTATACTCCCAAGCCTCTTAGTGTTCCTGATGAAGTTTATTTAGAAGAATACGACATGATTACATCCTTAGAAAAGGTAGCATATTTTGTGAAGCACAGGGATTAACGACAATTTTACATCAT
>JAIORT010000103.1 GCA_021107975.1 Bacteroidales bacterium
TTTCCCCAGCTATCTGTATAATTGATTTCTTCGGCTATAATACCGAAAGAAAACATAAAGCCTAAAAGTAACAAATTCAAATGTTTCATGTTTAATTGGTTTTTTAATTAGTAAAAAATTTAATATTCGTCTGACCACTGCCTTGCTCGACTGGCTTGCGCGCAGTGGTCAGACGAATGTGCACAAATATGTCATTAGCTCTTGTTTTATTCTCATTTCCTTATTTAATAATAATTTTTTCTTTAACAACATTATCACGGTTGGTCAGTATAATAAAGTAAATACCGCTATCTAATGCCTTCAGGTTAATACTAAGGGTATTATTATTTATTTGAACATTATAAGTTTCATAAACTATTTTACCAAGATTGTTGAGAACCTTTATATCAGCTTTTTCAGGTTTATTTACGGCAAAGTTAATAGTAAATAACCCATTATTAGGATTCGGATAAATTTCAAAATTAAGAGTATTGTTTTCCTTTATACCTACACATATCTCACAAAGAACTTCAAATCCTTCGGAAAATTCACTTTCACCACAATCATTAATTGCTTTCACCCTGATTGTAGCTGTTCCTTCCCAATTGTCAGTCCATGTAACTGTTCCGGTTGTGCCTGTTCCTGTAATTGCGCCTGCCTCAACCGGTAAAATCTCCCAGATATAGGAATCCGCATTGGGCGATCCGGTAGTTATATATTCTGATGTTATTCCATAATTTGTACAAACAGCCGTATCGCCATGAGGCGTCCCGGGTATTTCAGGTACTGAATTAACGATTATATAATCCTCCACAGTTATAGTATCGGAATTAACACCGTCAGATACGATTAAAGTAACGTAAAATGAACCGGCATTAAAATACATCACTGTTGGATTTTGAAATGTTGATGTACCTGGTGCGCCGCCTTCAAATAACCATTCCCATGAAATAATATCTCCGGAAGACTGATCATAAAATTCAACTGCTTCACCTTCACAAACAGAAGTGGTATTTGAGCCAAATGAAGCTTGTAAACTTGTTGATATTCCAATGAAGTCTAAGTATTCAGCCATCAATTCTTCTTTAGTTGATGGAGAGGTCCCGTTGTCCAGACCGCCAAACTCATGGGAACATCCGATTGTTCTGTACGAACCTTCGTCATAAGCGACGCCTGTTCCATAGTTAGGATTTTGGTTCTCAAATATCATAAATGCAGGTGATATCGGATCTATATGATCCATATAGCTATTATCACCTGAATAATTAAATGACATACCTTCGGTGAAGGTCCCGGTTTGTCCGACAACGGTACTCATATCACTGGTACCATCATTTGTTGCATTGATGTTGAACATTGAATGAACAGGAGTTTGCGTGTCATAAAACCATGTATCACCACCTTCCATATACACATTGCCGCCGTTGTTAAGGAAATCAGCGAGAGCCTGCCCTTCGGATGAAGAAAGCGTGTGATTATTGTTATAAATACCCAAACATACAAATGCCGAGGTATATATGCTCAAATCCGCAGGGAAGCTTGTTGTATATTCTACTGCTATTTCATTTGCCTGTATGGCTGTCTGCATTGCAGTACCTGAATTATGGTTTTGGTCTAAGTCAATAATAACGACAGGTATCTGTCCTATCACAAAGTTCATTTGGTAACTGTTAGTGTATGTTCCGCTATTGGAGGTAACATCAAGGTCTATTTCGGCAGGTTGCCCAACAGGTGTGTTGATATCAGCAGTTACTGTAAAAGTACCGGTCCCTGTTTCTCCCTGTGCTAAATTGCCGAAGTTGGTATTACCGGTAACAATAGTCAGGTAGGGTGAAGTTGTACTTATTATTCCTTCTGTGTTCTCTGATGTGATGTCGCCGTTGTTTTTCAGGGTTACGATAATGTCAACGGTTTCACCCGGATCAATTTTGCCATTGTTGTTCCCGTTTGAATCGTCAACTAAATATTCATACATTGCCAGATACACGCCTGATGCGGGTTCCATAGCTTCTATTGCATCAAGGTCAAAGCCGGCATCGGCTACATTGGCTGAGCCGTCGCCATCGTCTTTTATTTTGATAAACTGTGCTTCCGGCAATCCTGATATAGCTATATCGAAGTCGGTTGTGCCGTTACCGGTTC
>JAIORT010000621.1 GCA_021107975.1 Bacteroidales bacterium
CGCAATGCAAAAAATTATATTATTAAGTATAACCTTATTTATTTTTTTCAAAGCCTTTTCGCAGGATAAGGAATACGTAATTTCAGTTGTGGATTCGTTAACCTCTCAGGATTTTCATGGCAGAGGATATGTGAATAACGGCGATAAAATAGCTGCACAATTTGTTAAAAAAGAATTTGAAAAATCCGGTTTGAAAAATTTTGGAGATAATTACTTTCAGCCATTTACTATTCCGATAAATACTTTCCCTGACACTTTATTGGTTTCTATTGATAGCAACCGACTGATTCCGGGTAAAGACTATGTCCTGTTTTCTTCCTCACCATCTGTTTCCGGAACATTTGAATTAATTTGGTATATGTTGGATTCAACCGGTTTGCCCCAACTTCAGAGTAATGATGGGATGACTGATATGTTGGATAAAGTGATGGTTACTGATATGAACCAAAAGGATTTTATAGATGAGAGTAATTTTAATGCAAAAGGAATTATTTTTTTAAGGGATGAAAAGGTATGGTGGCATGTATCCAATGGAAAAAGTGTAAACGACCGCTTTCAGTTACAAACTGTAAAAGATAAAATTCCGGAGACATCGAAAACCATTACCTTACAGGCTCGGAACAAATATTTTGACGCATATCAAACACAAAATGTAATTGGTTATGTTGAAGGGAAAATTTATCCTGATAGTTTTTTTGTTTTTACTGCGCATTACGACCACCTCGGGCAGATGGGAGCAAAAACATTTTTCCCGGGAGCCAATGATAATGCCAGTGGGACATCTATGCTTCTTGACCTTGCAAGACACTACTCATTACCCGAAAACCAGCCCGATTTTTCAATCGCATTTATTGCTTTTGGCGCCGAAGAGGTGGGCTTGTTAGGTTCGGGATATTTTACAGCCAATCCATTGTTTCCTCTTGAAAATATTAAGTTTCTTATTAACATTGATATGGTCGGTTCGGGCAGTGAAGGTATTAAAGTAGTAAACGGAACCGTGTTTAAAAAACAATTTAACAAACTTGTGAGGATAAACTCTGAAAACGAATACCTTTTAAAAATAAGTGAGCGCGGAGAAGCAGCCAACAGCGACCACTATCCGTTTTTCCAAAAAGGAGTACCATGCTTCTTCATTTATACTCTTGGAAAGGAATGCAAGGAATACCATAATATATATGACACACCCGAAAATGTTCCGTTTACTGAATACGAAGATTTGTTCAGGCTTTTTAATAATTTTGTTAATACGTTTAAGGATTAATTTAATGTTCTTTCGAAAAGTCGCATAGCGACGAACTATTTGTAAACCCTGACGGAAGTCAGGGTTAAAAATAAACGAGTTGCAAAAGTTCCGTAGGAACGACCTATGAAAAACCGGACTTAATAGATAAACTCTAACTATTACAAAATATGTCAAAATTATTTCTTGTCCCCACACCAATTGGAAACCTGGAAGACATCACCCTCCGGGCTATCAGCGTTTTGAAAAAAGTTGATCTTATTCTTGCAGAAGATACACGTTACACAGGATTATTGCTAAAGCATTTCGATATCAATACAAAGATGAAATCACACCATCAGTTTAATGAGCATAAAACCATTCAGAGTATAATTGACAGAATTGTAGCAGGGCAAAATATAGCTTTGGTAAGTGATGCGGGAACACCAGGAATTTCCGACCCAGGGTTTTTACTTGTAAGAGAATGTATTAAAAACAATATAGATATTGAGTGCCTTCCGGGAGCAACGGCTTTTGTGCCTGCTTTGGTTAATTCGGGTTTGCCAACTGACCGGTTTGTTTTTGAAGGATTTCTGCCACAAAAAAAAGGAAGGAAGACCAAACTCGAACAACTTGCACTCCAAACTTATACAATGGTTTTTTATGAGTCTCCTTTCAGGCTAATTAAAACACTGGAGCAGTTTATTGAATACTTTGGTGCTGAAAGACAGGCATCGGTTTCGAGGGAACTCACAAAAATATACGAAGAAACAAAAAGGGACACATTACAAAAACTGAAAGAATATTTCACTAACAAAAAAGTAAAAGGAGAAATTGTTATTATTGTTGAAGGCAAAAAATAGACTATTGCAAAATGCCTGCCTGACGGCAAAGGCAGGTAT
>JAIORT010000934.1 GCA_021107975.1 Bacteroidales bacterium
TTAATTTTCTTTATACAGAAGATAAAAAAGAATACACCGAGCTTTTTGTCGGACTTGAGCATATCTTCAAGATCATCCGTATTGATTTAGTTACAAAATACCAACAAGGCGGAAAAATTTTACCGGAATTCAGGATAGGGATAGGGTTTTAAGGTGGGCTGTGGAATATCAGGGAATGCTAAATCTATTAATTCGCCCGATTTTTTATGCTTTGAATCTCGAATAGCGAACAATAAATAATTAACAGATAATTAATACATTAAGAGATTTAGTATGTTAAAATTTAGCTTTCAGAATTTTTTTCCCCGACAAAAGCTTAACATCTTGTTCTATTTTCTGACGTTACTTCAATTTTCATCAACTTTAGCTCAGTCTGAATTTCCATATGTGCCTGATACTGTGAAGGCAGGTACTGTTATTAAACAATTTACTAAGTTCAAGGCAGGTGATAAATTCGTAAACGCCGAATGCGGGTATGTCATTGTTCCCGAAAATCGCAATAATCCCAATAG
This sequence comes from Bacteroidales bacterium, assembly GCA_021107975.1. Taxonomy (GTDB): domain Bacteria; phylum Bacteroidota; class Bacteroidia; order Bacteroidales; family JAADJA01; genus JAADJA01. The sequence goes on from JAIORT010000934.1 coordinate 513, forward strand.
CAATTTGATTAAAGTTGCTTTTGTCAGATTTAAATCCAAGTTGAGTAAATCACTCCCACCAATTTTTTTCTTAGGTGGAGGTCCTGGTAGCGAAACGATACAATTTGCCCGTCGCAATTTTATGTACTTTAATATAAGTCGCTGGATGGCAGGAGATATGATTATTTTTGATCAACGTGGCGTAGGGGAATCGCTTCCGAGTTTAACCTGTCATGAATATGACTTCCAACATGATAAACCATACAGCCGACAAGAAATTAATCAAATCATTGCTCAAGTAAGCGTGAAATGCAGAGAAAGGTTGGTCAATCAGGGGATAGATTTAACTGGTTATAATACTTGTGAAATTGTTGAAGATATCGAAGCCCTTCGACTTGGTTTGGGTTATGAGAAGATTAATATGCTTTCAGTGAGTTATGGTACATTGGTAGCTTACATGTATATCAAGAAGCATGAATCAAAAGTTAACTGCGCTATTCTCGATGGTTTTCAAAGTCCATCTCAGCCTTTTTTTGTTCAACCAGTTATCTATCAAAAAAAACTGGAACAATTAGCCGAACTCTGTGCCAATAATTCATACTGCAGTGAACACGTACCCAATTTCTTGAAAACTATGGAAGCAGTACTCGCATATTTAGCTGAACACCCTGTTCAACTTTCCATTCCCCATCCGCAGACAGGAACACTTACTTCCGTTGGAATAAGCAAAGCACAAGCACAATATGCAACTTATTTTGCTATGGGATTTCGCGGTGGTATTGAAATTCTACCATTTGCCTATCAAGAGGCACAGGAAGGAGACTATACAAAATTAGCTCAACTTATATTGCAGTTGCCACCTTTTCCATCTTATCAAGGAATAGCAGGTTCGGTTGTGTGTTCAGAAGGGTTACCTGAAAAATATGCCCCTATCATGAAAGCTGAAGCCGATGAATCTATCTTAGAAGATATTCCCATGTGGATGGGAGCAGGTGATTTATGTCATTTCTGGGGTGTCCCTCCTGTTGATTCATCTTTCTTTGAACCTGTATCATCAAAGGTTCCCGTATTGTTTATTAGTGGTACCCTTGATCCTATATCACCAATTGGGAATGTCTTAGAAATTATTGATGATTTTCCCAATGGACGGCATCTAATACTTGAAGGAGGAGCTCACTATGATCATTTTATCGCGACTCTCTGGACGATGTGGTACTCAGTCAAGTTTTTCCGTGAACATGAATTTAGTTCAAAAACGATTAGAGTAAATATTGATTTCAAGTCAGGCGCTCGCAGAAACTGATATATTCTCTATGGAGTAATCGCTTTGCTGATTCCATCGACAGGGTATTCTTTCATCCTACTAATTAGTGGTCAATCCAATGATTATCTCCATTTTTTGTATAATATAAGTTTTGTTTTTGGTACGATTGGAACTATAATTTTTTTATATACAATACTTTTTAGGAAAACTCTTTATCCGAAATGGATAGTTATATTTACACCAACTTTATTATTTTTTTCATCTCCTATTGCAACTTTTCTTCCATCACCTGTTGGGGGTATCATTTATGGTGGTTATATCAATCTTATCTTTTTATTATTTTTTTGTGTTTCAACTTTAA
>JAIORT010000856.1 GCA_021107975.1 Bacteroidales bacterium
GGCAGGGGTTTTTCAAAGGATTTTGCTACCGATAAATCTGCATTCCTGATAAATGAAACACTTGCCAAAAGGCTTAACTGGAAAGACCCTGTCGGTAAATATATAACCCGTGACGGTAAACACAAGGTTATAGGTGTTGTAAAAGATTTTCATTTTTCTCCCTTGCATGTTGACATAGAGCCTTTGATCATAACAATTCAACCCTGGGATTACTATTACCTGTTATCATTAAAAGTGAGACAGGGAAATACGGAAAAAACAATAAAAGCCATAGAAACTTTCTGGAATAGCGTAATATCAAACGAACCCTTTAATTACCGGTTTCTTGATAAAACTATTGAAAGCAACTATAACAATCTTTCGAATACAGGCGAAACCTTTATCTGGTTTTCCATAATCGCAATTATTTTAGCAGGTCTTGGGTTGTTCGGACAGGCTGTTTTTAATGCAGAGCAACGGACAAAAGAAATCGGCATCAGAAAAGTACTTGGAGCCAACGTCAGGATTATCCTGATTGCTTTATCAGGCGATATTGCAAAAACAATAGTGGTGGCTAATATTTTAGCCTTTCCGGTTGCCTGGTATGTTAACGATATGTGGTTGCAGCAATTCGCTTATCATATTAAAATTCAATATTGGATTTATCTTGTTGCGTTCCTTTTATCATTAATTATCGGGATGCTGACAACCATATTTCAAACCATTAAAGCTGCCCGGACTAATCCGGTGGATGCTTTGAAATATGAATAATTTACAATACACACCTGTAACAATAATAAATATCAGGCGTCATATATTTAACCATCAATATCAAATGAATCATGAAAATTGAAATGAACCCCAATGAAATGGTGATTAAAGCCAGCGACAGCAGCCAGGTTTTAAATGGCAGTTCCATTAAAGGAAAACTTATTCTTACTAATCAGCGCTTATACTTTAAAGCATCGGAAAATGGGAAAAGACACAATGATGTGGAAATTTGGCCTGATGATATTAAAGAAGTAATGCTTTTTAACAACCGGATTCTATTTCCAACCGGCTTGAACATTGTTACCGACAATGGTATAAAAAACAAATTCCTTGTTAAAAACAGGAATGACTGGAGCGAAATGATAGTCAGGATGTGCTAAAAAAAACCCGGAAGAATAATTTAATCCTCCCGGGTTATCAAAAATACATAAGGTAGAATACACAAATCTGTAAAAACGGAAAATCCAAATTCCAAACAATATTTTTAGAGTAAGCCCCTTGTTAAGGCAGATTAATAATTACAGTAATACCATTTACGGTAACGGTAATTATTTTATCACACTCACCATCTCCAAAATCAACAATTCTTGTAGGTATTCCTTCCGGGGTAAATTCATAAGTGCCACTTACAAAATACCTGCATCCGATCTCTTTTCGTAAAGGATTCGTGATTTTTACAATGTAGTTCCTGCCGGCGGCAGTTTTACCATGTCCTTCGCCGGTGATAAGGTAAACGTCATCGAACCATTCATAAGTATCTTCGCCCTCAATCCATTCTCTTTCACGATTCGAGATCCATGTGATCTGACCTGAGCCATCGGCTTTTATAATCTGCCCGTCAACATTAATAGTGAAATAAAGATTATCGTCTTCGTTCCTGCCTTCATTGGTAACAATACGAGTTCCTTTAACCTGGTTATCGTTTACAAAGTAATTATCAAAGGTGTGTGTAAGCATTGTTCCTTCCTCACGGTATCTTCCGGTAAAGGAAACGATTATCTTACCTCTCCTGTACCTGCCATCGCCGCAAAGACAGTTTTCTTCACCGAAATCAACGGTTAACATCCGTGGATAAACAGAAGTATCCAGGGTTATTGTTGCACAATTCCCCAAAATGTTTTCATCGCCATCATCAGAGGATTTGTAAAACTTTTCTGAATTATATGCCTGATCGGCGATGTTGGACACATTGTTAAAGATTCTTTCAGCCTGGGCGTTATCTGTTGCTGAACCGGGATCATTGTCAATTTCTTCCTTTGTGTTGTCTTTATTACACCCAATAAAAAGAAACGAAGACACAAAAGCTAACGAAATAATAATTAAAACATTTTTTTTCATAATATTAAGATTTAGAATTAATTTTT
>JAIORT010000029.1 GCA_021107975.1 Bacteroidales bacterium
AAGTAGTCATTCGATGGTAAATTTATAATATATAAAAACATGAGTAAGCAAAAATTAAACCTGCTGATCCTTGAGGACAATCCCGACGATGCTGAATTGATGGTTAGAGAGCTTGAAAAGGAAGGCTTTGTTTTGGAATGGGAAAGAGTTGATACAGAGAAAGAATTTAAAAAAGCCCTTGCAAAAAACCCGGAAATTATTTTGGCAGACTATAATCTGCCTTCTTATAATGGAATAGCTGCCTTAAAATTGCAACAAAAAACAGTACCGGATATTCCGCTTATCATTGTATCGGGCACAATAGGCGAAGAGCTTGCAGTAGAATGTTTGAAAGCAGGGGCTACGGATTATGTTCTTAAAAACCGGCTTTCACGATTAAGCCCTATGGTAAAACGGGCACTTAAAGAAGCTGAAGAACGCAATGAACGTAAACAGGCAGAGAAAGAACTGAGCGAATCAGAACAAAAATTCAGGACTATATTTAATAATGCTAACGATGGTATTATCTATCTGAATAATCTCGGCAGAATTATAGATGTTAATAAAAAAGCAGTACAATTATTCGGCGGAACAAAAGAAGAGCTTATAAACAAACATTTTACTAAAACAGGAATATTTTCTGCAAAATATATTCAAAACATACTTAATGGCTTTAAGAAAACTTTTTCTAATAAAAAATTCATTATAGATATAACAATAACCAATACAAAGGGAAAACAAATTAATCTGGAATGTTCATCAACCAAGGTAAGGCAGGAAGGAAAGACAACAGGGATAATTGTTATTGCACGTGATATAACAGAATACAAGCAGTCAGAAGAAATACTGAGAAAATCAGAAGAAAAATATCATTTAATTACCGAGAGCACAAGCGATGTTATTAGTTTGCATACCTTCGATTTAGATGCTGTTTATACTTATGCAAGCCCTTCAGTCAAGACTCTTAGCGGCTATGAACCTGATGAGCTAATTGATAAATCCTGTTTAGATTTTGTCCATCCTGAGGATAAAAAGATATTACTTCCCCTGTTACAAAAGTATATTCGTTCTAAAATTAAAAGTTTGATTACAAGAAAAAAAATCAGTGTTAAGGAAACGTTTGAATATCGCATTAAGAATAAATCAGGAAAATGGCGTTATGTTCAAAGTACCGGAAACATAATGGGAGATCAGCTTCTTTTTGTTTCCAGGGACATTACCAAAAACAAACAGACAGAAGAAGCACTTCGCGAAAGTGAAAAGAAATATCGTAATCTTGTTGAAAAACTGGAAGAAGGAATAGCATCAGTTGATGAAAACGAAAATTTTATTTTTATTAACAATGCGGTATCGAAAATATTAGGGTATCCTAAAAAAGAATTACTTAACAAAAGCTTAAAAGATTTTACAACACCTGACGAATTCAAAAAAGTTATCGAGCAAACTTCAGTCAGAAAAAAAGGTAAATCAAGTAAATATGAAATTAATATTATTAAAAAAGACGGAAGTTGTGGTGTTATTTCAACTACTACTACTCCATTATTTGATGAAAATAAAAAATATACAGGAGCTTTTGGAATAATTCAAGATATTACCGAACGCAAGCAGGCACAGGAAGCCCTTCGGGAAAGCGAAGCAAAATTCCGCGAACTTTCAGAACTGCTACCGCAAATAGTATATGAAATAGATGAAAAAGGTAAGCTCACATTCGTTAATAAAGTTGCCTTTGATACCTTTGGCTATTCTCATAAAGATTTTGATAAAGGAGTAAATATTTTTCAAATGATGATTCCTGAAGAAAGGAAAAGGGCAGAGCAAAATATTCATAGAATTCTAAGCGGAGAAATTATAGGCGACATTGAATACACTGCGCTAAAAAAAGACGGCACTTCCTTTCCTGTTTTAGTATTCGCCAGTCCTATTTTTTCCGGAGAAAAATTAATAGGTTTAAGAGGTATAATAATTGATATCACAGAGCGAAAAAAAGCAGAAGAACAACTAAAAAAGAAAAATACAGAGCTTGAGGCTTTTAATAAACTAACTATTGGCAGAGAATTAAGAATGATAGAACTGAAAGGTGAAATAAACGAACTGCTAAAAAAATTGGGGCAGGAAGATAAGTATAAGGTTATT
>JAIORT010000275.1 GCA_021107975.1 Bacteroidales bacterium
AATTGGATAATTCTTCAAGTTATAATATAGTATTTCTCAAGTGAGAAATGTTAATTATTTATTTTATTTTGACAGATGTAATTTATATTTAAAAACCATTAATTTTGTTCATTACACCAACAATTAAAATTTAGCATTATGAAAGTACTAAAAATTATCGGAATAATAATACTGATAGTGGTAGTATTATTCTTTATTGTGGCAGCATTGCTCCCAAAAACTTTCCACGTTGAACAGTCAATTACTATTGAGAGTCCTGCAGAGTGTGCATTTAACCAGGTTAATAACCTTCACAACTGGGAAAACTGGTCGCCTTTTAATGATGACGATACTGTAGTGATGTATTCCTTTAAAGGACCGGCAAGTGGTGTGGGCGCCATTAATATATGGGACGGCGTAAAACAAGGCGGTTCATTGACTATTACTGAAAGTATTCCTTTTGAGAAAGTAGTAACGGAACTCGATTTTGGTACGGAAGGTAAAGACTTAGGATATTTTACCTTTTTTGAAACAGATGGAGAAACAAAAGTTACCTGGGGATTTGATACCGAAACCGGATATCCGGTTGAGCGTGTAGTTTATGCTTTGATGAAAGGAGCTATGGAAGATAGTTTCCAAAAAGGATTGCAGAATCTGAAAGACTATTGCGAAGCTGTTGTAGCAGAAGTTGACTTACCGGAAATAATAGTAGTTGCTTATATCAAACACAAAGAAAAACCGGATGCCGATGAGATTGCTAAAATGCAGGAAAACCCTCACCTGTACATTTTACAGTTAAACGAAAGATGGATTGCTACTATTGAAGATTCCTGTTATATGGCGGATATTGAAGCAACAATGGGAAAGGATTTCGGAGAATTGATGCCTTTTGTTATGCAACAGGGTGAAGAAAATTTCGGAAATCCTTTTAGTATCTGGCATAAATGGGATGAAGAAAGGCAGTTTGCAGTCTTCGAAGCCGGTATTCCAATAAAAGACCAGGCTGAAGAACAGGGCAGGATAAAGGTAAGAAGAACAAAACCTGTAAAAGTTGTTGCCGGAATTCATTACGGACCTTACGATAAAACAGAATATATGTATAAAGCCATTGAAAAATATATTAAGGTTCATAACATGGAAGAAGCCGGCGGACCTATTGAGCTTTATGTTATATGTCCCTCTCGTGAACCCGACCCGGAAAAATGGGAAACGGTTATTATGTTTCCGGTTAAATAAGTGTTTGTTTTCAAAATGATTATCTTGTTTTAATATAAGCAACTGAAAATTTACCGGTAATCTTTCCAAACTCAAAAATTTATTTTTATCGGGTTAGTTTATTATACGTAATTTTGACTGGTATAATAAAAATCAATGGTGGTTTTTGCATAGACTGACGTTGGTTGCAATAATTGATAGAAAATGAACAAACAAATATTTGGACTTATCACATCTGCTTTTATTGTTATACACTGCTTTGACCTCTCTGGACAAACAGTAGACAGTTTAAAAATAAAATTTGAATTAGATAATTTTGAATATTTACAAGGTGATACAGTTAAATTATTAATCACTAATACATCGAATGACACCTTATTTATTTATAATCCGTTTTTTACCTCAAATTGTATAATTTTAAAAAAAAGAACTGAAAATGCTTGGGAACAATTGAATATTCAAGGTTTTAGCGGTGGTATTTTTATTTTTAATAAGCGACCATTCTTAACTGGAGAGACTATAGTTTTTAACTGGAATCAAAGTGTTAACATATTTGGACCACCATTTAAGAGAGAAATAGCTTCTAAAGGTAAATATAGATTTGAATTCCTTTTTTCGCAATGCTTAAATTGTCCAGAACAAGATACTGTGCCGGTGAGATTTTTAAATTCAATTTATCAAGATTTTTTTGTGACTTATTCGAAAAAATTTGAAATTAAATAATTACAAACGCCCAACATCAAATAATAGTGCGAAGCCGCCTATGTGGGTCATCAAGAAAAAAAATTGTAAATTGGAAACAAAAAGCAATCAACATAAATCCTGTAAAGAATCGGCTACGTACCATATTTGCAAAACATTAAGTAGCATTAAATGATTGACACGAAATAGACATTAATTATAAACTTAAATGT
>JAIORT010000267.1 GCA_021107975.1 Bacteroidales bacterium
TTTTTGAATACGATACTGATGATGACAAAATAAAAGAGATATATAAGTTTTATCGTCCGCCGCTTGAGGCAGAAGTTACAATTAAACAAACAAACGAAAAGTTTTATTTGATACTGGCTCATACAAAATCGAAAGGAATATTTACTTCGGTTGATATGGTAAAGTGGGAAAAGGAAAACTTGCGAAACCGAAGAAAATTATTTGCCGAATGTACCTGGATAAGAAGGCGTGTTGATGAATGGCTGAATAAGAACCGGAAAATAGTTGTGATGGGCGATATTAACGACGGTCCTGGCATGGATTTTTATGAAGCCAGGTTCGGAAGAAGTGCTGTTGAAACAATTATGGGTGATATTTTTGAACCGGAAAAAATGTTAAAAAATTATACCGGCAGACCCAAATGGGGGCAATACGGATGGGAACCATCGTCAACAAGATTTACGGACCGGTTTACGGAAACGCCTGTCAACGCATTAATTGACCACATCATGCTTTCGCAGGATATCCTATGCAGTTCAGACAAAAATAAAATCTGGAATCCGTATATTCTGGATGAGGCTAAACCGATTAAATCGGATTTGATCGCTGCTTCAGACCATTATCCGGTAACAGTGGATATTTTTTAAAATATCTGATTCAATATTTATTTTTCAGGTACATTTTTTAGTATCTCTACCAGAAAATCCCAGAATTTCTGCACGGTTTCGATATTCACCTTTTCATCAGGTGAGTGAGGGAAACGGATGGTCGGTCCGAAAGAGATCATATCCCAGTTGGTATAAGTGGCTCCGAGGATACCACATTCTAATCCGGCATGAATAACTTTTACATCCGGCACTTTCCCGAATTTATTGTTATATACTTTTTTCATGGTTTCTAAAATGGCAGAATCAACATTTGGCTTCCATCCCGGGTAAGCACCTGAATGAGTAACTTCTGCACCATAATCCTTAAAATTATCGGCAATATTTTTAGCTACCCTATCTCTTTCGTTATCAACGGCGCTTCTTGTCAGAACAGAAATATTAATAGCACCGTTATCAGATTTTATAATAGCAAGATTTGACGATGTTTCAACCACATCCGGCATGTTCTTATCCCATTCTATTACACCATTCGGGCAATTAGCCACACCATTGAATAAACCACTCTGTGTTTTTTCGTCAATGACCTTTGCAGGCAAATCGGTTTTTTCAGCAACTATTGCCAGGTCAGGGTCAATATCCTTATAAGTCTCTTTTTCATTCTTTTCAGTCTCCCCGATATAACTTAAAAATGACTCTTCATTTTCTCTACGCAAAACCACTGTTGCAAATGCTTCGCGCGGAATAGCATTGCGAAGGCTGCCGGCGTCAATATGAGCCAAACGCAATCCGAACTTATCCGAAGCATTCAGCATAACCTTGTTCAGGATTAAGCAGGCATTTCCTTTTCCAAGATGAATATCCAATCCTGAATGACCGCCTTTTAATCCTTTAACAATTATTTTAAATGCTGCCATGCCGCCCTGTACAGGTTCTTCTGTATATTTATACTTAACATTGGTATCTACACCGCCTGCACATCCGATATATAATTCGCCTTCATCTTCCGAGTCCATATTAATCAGGATGTTGCCGTCAAGTAATCCGGGTTTCAGGTTCACAGCGCCTGTCATTCCTGTTTCTTCATCAACAGTACACAGCGCTTCAATAGGTCCATGAGGAATATCATCAGATTCAAGCATAGCCATAGCTGCAGCCACGCCCATGCCATTATCCGCTCCAAGCGTGGTTCCTTTTGCAGTAACCCATTCGCCATCAATATAAACATCAATAGGGTCTTTCTCAAAATCATGGTCTATATCGCTGTTTTTCTGTGGAACCATATCGAGATGCCCCTGAAGAATCACTCCCTGCCTGTTTTCCATTCCGGGAGTGGCAGGCTTTTTAATGATGACATTTCCAATTTCATCAACAATAGTTTCAAATCCGTGATCTTCACCCCATTTTTTCATAAACTCAATAATTTCGCTTTCCTTTTTTGAGGGACGTGGAATTTGTGTAAGACTGAAAAAATGTTTCCAGATTGCTTTTGGTTCTAAATTTAAAATTTCGTTGCTCATA
>JAIORT010000677.1 GCA_021107975.1 Bacteroidales bacterium
TGTCTAACAATTATGAGTCAACTCCGAAAAGCGAGAAATTAAAAAATGCCACAAAAACACAAAAGCACAAAATATCACAAAATAATGAATGCCAGCCAATAACTTTGGTGGGATTTTGTGTCTTAGTGCTTTAGTGGCGAGAAAGAGACTTTTCGGAGTAGGTTCAATTATAAATTAAAAGTATGAAAAAGTTATTATTGGTTTTTACAGGAATAGTTTTAAATTTTTCAATAGTAAATGCCCAGTTTTGGCAAGAAGTAGATTTCGATTTAATGGTTTTAACTATAACCGTAAATTCTTTTACAAGCAATTGTAATGGATATGTATTTGCCGGAACCGAATATTACGGTGTTCTCACTTCAGGTGATAATGGCAACAACTGGTCGTCAGGGAGTCCGATAAATGATGCTGTAAATGCTCTTGCAGTTAATAATAACGGGGATGTTTTTGCCGGAACATATTGGGATGGGATATACCGTTCAACAAACAATGGAACGAGCTGGACACAAATTAACACAGGTTTAACAACTACTGATATTCGTGCTATTACAGTAAATTCAAATGGAGATGTTTTTGCGGGTGCAGCAAATGGCGATATTTTTATTTCAACTGATAATGGAACCTCATGGTCCTTATCAAATACAGGATTGACCTCAAACAATGTTAAAGCCCTGACAGTAAATTTAATTGACGATTACATTTTTGCGGGAACCGAAGGTGGCGGGATTTTTCGTTCGGTTGATAATGGTGCAACATGGACTCAGATTAATACCGGGTTAACTAATAATAATGTCCTGTCGCTTGTAATAAATTTAAACGGACATATTTTTGCCGGCACTGACGGAGGAGGTATGTTCCGCTCAACTGACAGCGGGACATCATGGTCAGCAATTAATTCAGGGTTGTCTGATTTGAATTGTTTTTCACTTGTAATCAACTCAAACGGCGACATCTATGTAGGAACTGAATATGGAGTTTCCGTATCGTCAAATAATGGTAACAGTTGGTCTGATGAAAATAGCGGAATGGGCACACAATTCAGTACACTGTCATTAACTATTAATTCTAACGCTTATATTTTTGCAGGTAAGTGTTGCGGGCAAGGGGCATATCGTAGTATTAACCAACTTCCGGTGGTTCAGGTTTTTAATATTTCATATACAAATATTTTCAGCCTTAATAATTACCCCAATCCGTTTAATGAGTTAACTGTTATAAGTTATACATTAAAAGTTAGTGGTAGAGTAAGTCTAAATATTTATGATATGCAAGGACAGGAAATACGAACTTTAGTAAATAAAAAACAAGAAGTAGGAAAACATTCGGTGGTTTGGGATGGGAAAAATGATTCGGGTAAGAATGTTGGTTCGGGGATTTATTTTTATCAATTAATAATTAATGGAATTTATTCGGAAACAAATAAATGTATTTTAAATGCTCGGTTCAACCATCAATAGGATGCCATTCTTCACATAATAAAAACACTCCCGAAGGAATTGCTGAATAAGTGAAAATAATAAGAGAACAAGCTGCAGATGGGATGTATTTTTTATCGGCTAACGAATTTAGCTCAAAAACTACCTAATATAAATTTATTCTCACCGCTTATGTATTTACCGTTTTTTTTTCTTTTTCTGATATTATTTTTGAACTAATATTTTATTAAGGCAGTTTGATAAAGTTACTTAACAATTAAAATCTTTGCATTATGAAAACAAAAACTTTACTTTTAATTCTGGCATTAGGGATTATTGTAAGTGCCTTTAGCCAAAAACCCTCTATTGAATTAACATTCACGGCAGAGAACAACGGACAATATGTTCCATTGGACAGTATCTTAATTGAAAACCTCACTCAGGGTGGAGATACAACACTTTATGCACCTGATACGGTATTAGTATTAGATTATGTTACAAGTATAGGTGATAACGAAGCCATTGGGGAAAACATTTTTTCTGTTTCACAGAATTACCCGAATCCTTTTAAAGGAAAAACAGCAATTAATTTGTATTTACCGGAAAAGGAACTTATTAAAATCACCATCCGGGATATTTTAGGAAGAGAACTGGCACACTACGAAAACACCTTAAACCAGGGCAA
>JAIORT010000198.1 GCA_021107975.1 Bacteroidales bacterium
TGCCGGTGATTCCACTTTTCTAAAAACTCCCGGTAAAGTCTATGGTAAAATCTTCAGCAACTTCCATACTCAAATTGGTTATGGTAACAATGCAACTGCTTTCGAAATCAGGAGAGCTTATTTTGGATATGAGAAAAAACTTAGTAAATACTTTGAGGCAAATGTAAAGATGGATATCGGAAGCCCAGAAGACCTTTCTCCTTATTCTTTAATCAGAAGATATGCTTATTTTAAAAATGCTTATCTTAAATATTCCAATAAAAAACTAACTACATATTTTGGGATTATAGATATTTTGCATTTTAGAATGCAAGAGAAATATTGGGATCACCGTTATATTGAAAAGTCATTTGCTGATAAATATAGATTTGGGGTTAAAGCCGACCTTGCCTGGCAGGTAATATATGATTGGGCTGACTGGATTTCGACCGACTTCACTTTAATGAACGGAGAAGGTTATACAAAATTACAAGCCGACAATACTTTGAAAGCCGGTGCCGGTGTATCCGTTTTCCCGTTGAAAAATTTTGTTACCCGGATTTATTATGATTTATCTGCTAAAAGTATTATTGAGTCAACATTAGCTGCATTTATAGGTTACAAAATAGAGAACAAAGTTATCGCTGGTATTGAATATAATTACAAGTTTAATGAAGATTATAAAGAAAATTATAACAGGTTTGGCTATTCGGCATATCTTTCCTATTATGTTTTAAAAAAGTTACAGATTTTCGGCAGGTTTGACAAAGTTCTTTCTAATAAACTTGAGAATGAAGATAATCCATGGAACCTTGCAAGAGACGGCAGCAAAATTATTGCCGGTATTGAGTATTCTCCAATAAAAAATGTAAAGCTGGCGTTAGATTACCAGGATTGGTTTCCGTATGCTGAAAATGAACCAAACAGTAAGTTTATATATTTTAATGTTAAAGTAAGTTTCTAATTTTGAAATTGAAAATATTAATGAAAAGTTACATCTTTAAAATATTATTAGTAATACTTATAAATTTCTTTTTCTTTTCGTGCAGAAAAAGCAATTATACTAATGATTTCGGTTATGAAGTAATAGAGGATAATGGCAGTGGTACAGGAACAACTACATGGACAAGCGATAAAAAATATCTTCTCGACGGGTTGGTGTTTGTAAACGACGGACAATCCTTAACTATTGAACCGGGAACAGTAATTCGAGGTAAAACGGGTCAGGGAGAAAATGCAAGTGGATTGATTGTTGCCAGAGGCGGAGAAATATTTGCTGAAGGCACTTCCGAAAAACCAATAGTTTTTACCTGCGAAGGAGATGACCTTGAAGGCTCCGTACCTGTTTTTGCAAAAGGCTTATGGGGTGGACTGATTATCCTGGGAAATGCCAAACTTAACAACGAATTTAATGAAGCTCATATTGAAGGCATCCCAATAGCCGAACCACGTGGAGTTTATGGCGGTAATGATGATGAAGATAATTCAGGTGTTTTGAAATATATTTCAATCCGGCATGGCGGAACAAATTTAGGTGAAGGGAACGAAATAAACGGATTAACCCTGGGTGGTGTCGGAAGCGGAACCACAATTGAATACATTGAAGTAATTTCTAATTATGATGACGGTGTAGAATTTTTTGGAGGAACAGTAAATTGTAAACACCTCGTAGTAGCTTTTAATGGTGATGATGCTTTTGATTATGACCTGGGATTTAGCGGAAAGGGTCAATTCTGGCTTGCTATACAGGACCCGGCAGAAGGTGATTTAATTTTTGAATGTGATGGCGGACAAGACCCTGAGTTAGGCTTGCCCTATTCACTACCTATTATTTTTAACGGAACATTTATTGGCAGAGGAACACATATTACCAACAGAGCGTTGCAGTTTAGCCGGAATGCCGGCGGATGTATTGCGAACTCTATTATTTTAAATCAATTCAGTGGTGTTTATATTCAATACAAAGAGAATTATAATGATAGTTACCACCAGTTTGAAGCAGGTAATCTGGAGATAAAAAATAATATTTTTTGGGATGTGGCAGAGAACATTTCGGCAAACATTTTTAATGTATATGCCGAACCAGGTGTTAATACCGAAGCGCAAAATGAAACATTTAA
>JAIORT010000616.1 GCA_021107975.1 Bacteroidales bacterium
TAAATATAATATGCAAGAAAAAACTGTTTCCGTATAAGAAATTAAGATGCACATCACAGTTTATAACTCTAAACTTCCTTATAACACCTCACCCAGTCAATTTCCATAGCTGCCGGAAGTTTGCTTTCGTCAACCTTACCCTGAAGACCTGTACTGAATACCATGTACATTTCCTCCTGCGGAACACCTTTAGTTTGCTCATTGACAACAATTCCGTTGATTTTCCAGGTAAGCTTGTCTTTTGTCCAGTCAAGTGCATAAATAAAGAAATCCTGTGTAATATCAAGCCCTTTAAAATCGGCAGTTTGTTTTTGCGAACCTTTTTTATCTGTAGCATCTCCCCAGTGATGAGCCATATCAACCTTGCTTTTCTTATTATCAAATTTTAATATGTCAACATGAGGTAGGATTTTGTCGGAAGCCATCCAAAAGTTATGGTTTACCGGCTTGGCATAGTTTACTTTTATTTTTGCCTCTATCTTTCCGTATTTCTGACGGTGATGTTTTGCCGTGCTTATTAAACCGGTTGTATAATCAAAATCCTGTGGCATAAAACCAAAGGGTTGCTTCCACACTTTTCCGTTTGTTTTTTCTCTCTTGGTAACGATTCGCAGGATGTTGTTTGAAATCTCAATGTTTTTACCATCAGTAGGGAATGCCGTGTCGGTTTCGAGCGCATAAGCATCATTTATCAGTTTGTCGCCCCAGAAATAGCGTGTTATCCATTTTTCTATATTTAATTTGTCAGAGTCAAAATTATCTTCAAAAGTTATTTCCCACCTTTTTAGTTCATCAAATTTATCGGAATCCTTGAGTTCGAGATACCATTTATATTTTTTAGAGTTTTTAAATTCTTCGTATTGCTTTTTCTTATCGTTCTCAGCCTTCTCGTTTTTATCTAAAGATATTAACAGTTCTTTATGCTCATCAGATGCAAGGTATTTCTCCAATTCAAGATAATCTGCCAATTCTTTTGATTTTTCAAAAACCTGGAAATCTTTAAACTTTTGTGAATTTTGGAACTTATAGAAATCTTTAAATTGTTTTGATTTTTTCTTTTGCCCGTAGTCTTTAAGTTGGGCATTTATTTCGTTCAATTCCTTTTCTGTCTTATTTTTCTTTTCTTTAAACTCGTCTGAATTGATGTAATCCTGGAGCTTATAAAAGTCTTTCAGCCCTTCCGACTTCTCAAACTCAAGATAACTTTTATATTTGGATGATTCACCGAACTTATAGTAAAACTTAATATTTCGGGATTTCTTCAGGTTTTTATATTCCTGCTGCTTTCTGCCTTCTTCCGTGTTTTTAAATTCCTTTGGATCAGCAGCATTTTCCTTTTGCCTGAATTCGTCTGAATTAATTAATTTTTCAAGCTCTTCAAAGTCCTTTAATTCTTTTGATCCGGCAATACTATTGAATTCTTTCAGCTTTGCCGAATCTTTGAATTTGAAATATGTTTTAAAGGGTTTTGACTTCTTCTGGCTGTTATATTCCTTTTCTTTTTTTTCTTCTGCTGCTTTTTGATCTTCCAAAGACTTTTTATTGCTTGCGAACTCATTGGAAGTTACAAGTTTTTCAAGATCTTCGTAATCATTTAATTCTTTTGATTCGACAAAATCATTATAATTCTTCAGCTTTTGCGATTCTTTAAATCTGAAATAATCTTTGAACTTTTTGGATTTCTTCTGGCTTTCGTATTTATTTTTCTTTTCCTGTTCTTCTTTTTTTCCTGTCTCGATGGAACTCATCAGGTCTGAATATTCTTTTGAACTCAGATATTTTTCAAGTTCATAGAAATCTTTTAACTCCTGCGAATTTTCAAAAGCAATAAAATCCTCATGTTCTTTTACCAGGTTTGCCCTATCCTGTTCAATTTTTGATGTTTTTGGAATTGAACTGAATTTTGAAAGTATAAAATACTTGTTTCCAAATGTTATATTACCCATCTTAAATATATTTTCTTAAAATTATGACAATATTACAAAACAATTAGTTTGCTGAAAAATTTTATTTTTTTTGTATTTAATTAAAAAAATCTGAAAGAGCCGAGGTGCTTAATATAAAACAATATCGTGAATAAAACTAAAGTCCTTTGTATT
>JAIORT010000488.1 GCA_021107975.1 Bacteroidales bacterium
ATAATTTTTTCATGACCATTCTTTTTAGTTAAATACTAATTTATAGGCTAAATTATAATTTTTTAGCAAATTCTCTACTGCTTAAATCCTGATAAGCAGCAGAAGTCTCTTTTCAACCTAACAGGTTCAAGGCAACCTGTTAGGTTTAGAATTATTCCACAATCATCTTTTTCGTTACCGACGATTCATTGGCTTTCACAGTGTAAAAATAAACTCCCGGTGTTAAACCTTTAGCATCAATGGTTAAGGTGTTCAATCCGGGTTTTGAATTAATTGGTGTTGTTTTATACACTTTTTGCCCCATCAGGTTTATCACTTCAAGGCTCAATTCAGCAGGATTTCTAAGATTGACTTCAATAACAGAAGTTTTGTTAAATGGATTAGGATAATTCTGGCTCACATCATATTCAAATATAGGTTGCTTTTCTTCCTTAATTCCTACCGGAATAAAATCATTTTTAGGTATTTTCATAAAAACGATCCTGTTATCCACATAAGGATGCTGTGAACCCCAAATAGCAGTTCCCGGTTCAACATCTGCCTGGTAAATCAAATAAATATTTTCATCGGAATTAGCAGGACAGGATGGATAAACACATTCATCGAATATATGAATAACACCGGAAGTTAAATCCATAAAATCAAGCCAGGTTATTCCACCATCAGGTGAAGCTCTTCCCCATAAATGCCTGTAATTCTTCATTCCGTTGTCACAATTTTCTGTAACAGAAGAATAAACTAAAAACAACTGATTCGATTCGTCAAGTACAAGCTGCGGCATACTGGATAATCCGATATAATAATTACCGATTTCACCGATAAAATCAAGCTGTCCGTTGTTATTAACATCCTGCGACCAGCCAATCAGGTTATAATCCTCTATTAATTCCGAATCGGGATGACCATCAGGACTCAATGCATTCAGATCGTTAGAAAATGTCGGCATATTTTCATTCCAGTAAGCAATTCCATCGACAAAAGGGAACCAGTAGCTGCCCTGGTCATCAGCATAAGCCCTGTTGATGCCAAAGACAACATGTACCAAATCATTGTCGTCAATAACAATGCTATGAGCACCGTCGGCACAATAAAAAGTATCGGCTACCGTACCGTATTGCCAGAAAGGATAAGGATGCTCCCAGATAATGGTTTTTTCAAAAGTCTCCCCGCCATCGGTTGATTTCATTAAAAACAGATCGAACCAGCTTTCACCGACAACAAAAGCTACAATGTCTCCTTTAGGTTCAGACCATGTATAATTATCTGCAGAAAAGCCGTAATAATCATTTGAAGACATTCCATCCAGGATTTCATTTTCCATTTCCCAGGTATTTCCTCCGTCGGTTGACAACGAATATAATAAAGCGCCATCCAAACCCTCATAAGGAGTTCCACCATGAGTCGTTGGTAAAGTTACTGTAAGTATATGTACTCTATTATTATCTATTCCACTGGTTATGGTTCTGTTCCAAAGGATATAATTCTGACCCGGAGGACCGGAAAATGATCCATAATCCCAATTGCCGGTTCCTATTTCATCCCTTGTGGCTATATACAAACCATTACCGCTTGTATGTGAAACAATTATTTCGCCATTTTCGCCCCATGGTGCATAAGACGGACGGCTGGTTCGTTCGTTCTCTACCCTTACATTAGGCCAGTCGGACCAACTTGCCCCGTCAAAATAATTGTATCCTGTTCCTTTATCGTCAAACATAGAACCTTCATCCATACCATAGTTCCAGATCGCCCCGATAGTACCGTCTTCATATAAATATATCCTGTTCTGTATGCTTGCGTTCGACTGATTATCATACCTTGTAACACCAATCTGCTCTTCTTCAGGACTGAATCCGAATGACTTCAGTATTGGGTTGGATTTTTTTACAAACCGGTTAACATCCAATATTGGAGAATGTTTTTCAACGGCATAATTTTTCAGATATTCAGGCACAACAGCTCTTTTCTGAGAAAAACCCGAAAGCCCAATGCTTAAAGTGAGTAAAATAATAAATACTTTTTTCATAGGTGTAAATTTTTAATTATTCCACAATCATCTTCTTTGTAATAGAAGTATCGCCTGCATTAACAGTGTAG
>JAIORT010000347.1 GCA_021107975.1 Bacteroidales bacterium
TATTTCCTCTCCCTCTGGGAGAGGATTAAGGTGAGGGAAAACAATGTTAACAAAAAAGGAATTCAGAAGAGAATTAAGAAAGAACCAGACTTATGCTGAGCAGAAACTATGGAGCGCTTTGAGAAACAGAAGACTGGAAGGAAAAAAATTCAGAAGGCAGCATTCCATAGGAAAATATACAGTTGACTTCTTTTGTTATGAAGAAAAATTAGTCATTGAAATTGATGGGGATAGTCATAATAATATTGGAAGTATTCAATATGATATTGACAGGGATGACTTTTTAATAGAACGAGGCAATAAAATACTTAGATTCACGAATGACGAAATATATTATCATTTTGAAGAAGTTTTAAATGAAATAAAGAATGAATTATCACCTCACCCTAACCCTCTCCTCAAGGAGAGGGAATAATAAAGGTGTGGGAAAAACATTTCCTCTCCTTTATAGAGATGGAAGAATATTGGTGAGAATTCAAAATAATACTACAATACTATTTCCTCTCCCTCTGGGAGAGGATTAAGGTGAGGGGAAATGTGTACTAATTTTCTTAACTTATACCAATACGTATGTTTACGTTTCAGTATATTTGCCACCAAATCATCAAATTTTACTAAAAAAAATTATTGTTGTCCGGTTAAATCAATTTTCCAATCATTATTTCATTTATTCACTTGATAATCAATATCTGTTTGTTTGATTGTCAAAAGCAAGCCCCTGTTATTTTTGGGAACAGACTATTTTGATATTCGGCCTTCTTCTTTTCTACAATGCTAATCCACGCCTTCTCAGGGTCATTCAGAAATTTGTAGATATTGATATAGTTCATTAGATGCTGTCTGATTATTGATGCCATATTTGAAAATGACCAATTTCGTTTGAGCTTTGATTTTATAACACTTAGCAACAGGTTGGCAATCATGCTGACCCATATTTGTATTTCAATCGCATTTACATTATCCCCCAGGAAATATTTTAAAGGGAAGTTTTGTTTGAGCTGCTTGAAAAGGGTTTCGATTTGCCATCGCTTCTTATAAATCAAGGCTATAAGGTCGGCTGAGAGTTCAAAGTTGTTTGAAATAAATACCAATAACCTTTGCCGGTCATCAGCCCAATATGCAACCCTCCTGAGCTTTATCTTCTTCTCTTGCCCATCTTCACGGTAGTTTAAATAAATTTCTTCATCTTTTATAACACCATAGTCAATATTCTCTGGAATGTCATATTCATCACCAAGTTCGTATATCGCATTTTCCTTTTGAAGGGTGACAAACCAAACACCCGTATCTGTAAACCTTTTATATTGAATGTAATCATTATAGGCCTTGTCGAATGTGATAAAGGACCCTTCTGGTAAGTTGATGTCTTTTAAAAAAGTGTGGTCGTGTTTTGCAGCAGCACTATAGCGGATAAGGCATGGTACGTTTTCATAGGCATTGATCATTGTGTGGGCTTTTATCCCTCCCTTTTGTTTACTGGGGTCTTTTGGCTTCCGGCCAGCACCTTTCAGGATGGCCTTAAAAAGAGAAATAGTAGTTGAATCAACAATAAACAACCGCTTCAAATCTATTTTGCTTAACCGGCTGTCCGATAAAAATACTGCATAATTCTGATACAACTTCATATATATAGCTTGAAAAACACTGCTGTTCCTGTTTTTATTGGCGTCAGACAAAGTGCTACGCCTAGGGCTGTAGTCCATTCCAATATGAAATAGCTTTGTGCTACATGCCAAAAGTCCTGTAGTTACCTCCCTTATTGACGTGCAGCCTTCAAATGCTAAATACAACATTGTAACCAAGTGCTTATAGGTAGTGAACTTTTTGTAATATCTATCAGTCCCTTGGTTCCTTGCTATTGTGTGTATTTGACCTCGTTTTATCATTTGAAGTATCTGTCCAAAGATAGGCTGTCCGGTAAAATTTGTATTTTTGCTCATATCACTTGCTCTTTGTGGTTATTGAGCAAAGATAGTTAGGTGAGGTGGTTTTTTAACTATCTCACCTTTTTACCGGACAACAATAAAAAAAAATTAAAAAAATATTTGTTTATTACAAAAAATGAGTAATTTTGTTACTCGTTTTTGTGTTTTATT
>JAIORT010000775.1 GCA_021107975.1 Bacteroidales bacterium
GAAACCTTTGAATATCACCAATCATTTTCACCATAAAATTGAGAAGAAACCTCTTGTGTGCCTTTTTTAATTCGTTTGATATCTTCTTCACTCAGTCGGTTTTTCCATGTGAAAATATTTTTTTTGGAATCTCTTTTTAAATGTTCTGCTTTTTTGGAAGAAGTAGAATCAATAATTTTATTTTCTACTTTCGAAGTGAAGTTCAATCCTAACTTTTCATAGATTTTTTTATATTCATTTACAGGATCAAGAGATAAATCTTCGTGCCGGATAAATATCCACTCAGGATGAGCTTTTTGGTATTGACTGATTCGGTAGTAAATTATATTCCAAAGCAAAATACCCTGGTCAATAATATCAGGATGTAACTCGGAATATTTACGGATTTTATCTGCATAAGGACCAAGAATATTCATAAGTTTTTCCTGTTCGATGAAATGGTGAAAAAAATGTTCCCAGTCTTTTACCTTAATGCTTGCAATAAAAGCAGCAGGATGACGAATAAGAGCCACTACATCAGCATTAAATTTTTCTGCAATCCAGTCAGTTGACATAACGACAATAGGGTCTTTAAGCAATGGACGTTTATTTATCCTCTCGTAAGTATCTTTAATAAATCTGGGTATATCCCTCGGACCGTTTATCATTTTAAAGTCTTTTGAAACGCCCTTCAAATTAAAATCAAGAATCTCATCAATGAATTCGTATATCTCTTTTTGTCGCTCTTCCGGGTCATCAAATGATATATACTCGAACCAGTATTTTAAAGGATGTATTCTTGGCTCGTCAATATTAAAAGGTTCATGTATATACCTGACATTTTTATCAAGTGCTATCATTTGCCCCACCCATGTGGTGCCTGATCTGTGTGCTCCTGTAACTATTATAGGTTTTTTATTTGACATGTTATCGAATCTTGCTAAACTTAAACAGCATAGGTATTTATTTGTTTCAAATTTGGAGTAAAGTTAATTTTTTACGACCCACGAAAAAGGATTGTTGTTTTTCAGCAACTCCGTTAACTCATCAAACTGAATAAAAAGTTCGGTGGCGCCGGTTGAATATGGTGCAATGGAATACACATTATAAAAAAATCCTATACCGTCATTATTAATATAGAAGTTATCGGTACTTTCGATTTTATCAACAAAAAAACCGGAATCAGTAAGATTTTCTTCAGTTTTTATTCCGTTCATCTCCCTGAGTTTTTTATCGAGAATTGAATTTAACTCATCATTAAAATTTTCTTTGAATATATCTTCTAAGTATAGCCTTTTCTTTTGTCGCAAATTAAAAGTAATATATTCTGTTATGAATATCCCGTGAGCGCCACCTGTATAAGCATATTTTTCAATCTTCAGCGACAATATATTATTTTCATTATAACGAACATCCATCGTAATATTTTTTTCCCAGTTAAATGAGGCGGTGGACGACAAATCTTCAATGCCTTCTGTAGCCCTGATGTACGAATTGATAAAGTCAAACCTGATATCTTCAAGAATTTTGTTTGGCGATGTAACAAGCATAGGTTCTCTGAGCAGAATTTCAGTTATTATCAGGTCTATTGTATCTCTAAATGTATCTCCAATTGAAATATCAGGATAAAGTAAAGTAATGTTGATTTCTGCTTTTGGTGAATTCTTTTTTGACCCGTTGCCTTGTAACAGAAAATGTTGATCGGACAATGTATAACAGCTTAATGCCAGGCTTCCGTTGCTGTAATCTTCAGCTAATTCAAACGGAATGGATTTAGCATTGGGTTTTTTATACCATGTGCCCGAAATTTTGTCTAATGAATCAAAAGACCCTTTGAATTTCGATATATTTTGTTTGAAATCGTTAATTACAATGGAGTTATTTGATATACTTCCTTCAATAGGAATAGTTTTACCATAATGATAAATGGTGTCAGTTCCGGGTTCAGGAAAATTATAGTAATAATAACCGGTTACTTTACCTTTTTGTGATAAAAGATCAACCGTGATTTTCATTGTGCTATCTAAATTACCGGTATAATGCTTATAAAAAGAAGTTGTTGCAACATCCTGGGCGAACAGATAATTACATAATAACAATGAGATGAGCAATCCA
>JAIORT010000461.1 GCA_021107975.1 Bacteroidales bacterium
ATTTTTTTATACGAAATCCATTCAAAGAAGTAATAAGCATATCCTCTCAAATCACTTGGCAAGTTTATTGAGAAAAAAAAGAAAAAACAATAGGGAAAATACCCAATTTCAATAAGGGTAATTACGCAAAATTATTGCGGGAAATTACATATTTTCTCAGATAAAGCCCTCAGACATAAAAAGATAGATTGCCTTAAAGGTAAAAATCCAAAATTTCTTATTCCGGCTCATAAGTCTTGATTTTTTATACTGAAGGCATCATTTTAGAAGGTACTTTTAGGTTCTCCGGCAAATATACTCTTGCCTTTAATTCTCTTCTCGTTATTTGTTAATAAAATTTAATCCCTGAATCATATAACAAATCTGTAAAAAAAAGAGTTATTCTAATTGAAAGTGGGAAAAAGTGGAAAAAGTTGTTAACAGGTGGTAGAATGTGGGAATTTTTTTATAGTTTTACACCTTGAAATTTTTTTGGTATGACAAACCTGACTTATACTTATGAATGCAAAGCCGATTCAAAAGGCAGAGTAATGCTTCCGGCAGGATTAAAAAAGGAATTGCTGCCTGTTTTGAATAATGGGTTTGTTATTAAAAAAAGTGTTTTTTACCATTGCCTTGAATTGTATCCGAAATCTGAATGGGAAGAAGAAATGGCAGGTATTGACAAACTAAACAGGTTTGTGAAGAAAAATATTGACTTCATCAGGAGATTCATGGCAGGAGTAAAACCGGTTGTTCTCGACGGCAATGGAAGACTGCTTATCCCGAAAGATTTGATGGGATATGCTAAAATTGAAAAAAATATCGTGCTGACATCACAAATAAACAAAATAGAGATATGGGACAAAGACAGCTATGAAAAAGTTATTGGTGATAAAGAAATAGATTTCGGAACCCTTGCTGAAGATGTTATGGGAGGGAAAGATAATGTAGAACATAGTCATTCATAGTCATTCAGTGGTCATTAAATGGTCATTCAGTAGTCATTCAATAGTCATTAAGTCCTGAATGACAGCGAAGCGAAATGACAGCGAAGCAAATGACAGCGAAGCAAAATGACAGCGAAGCAAATGACAGCGTAGCAAATGACAGCGTAGCAAATGACAGCGTAGCAAATGACTTAAAAAATGTACCACGAGCCGGTTTTATTAACAGAAAGCATTGAAGGATTAAATATAAAAGAAGGCGGTATTTATGTAGATGCAACTTATGGCGGAGGTGGACATTCACTTGAAATCTTAAAAAAAATCGGAAAAGGTTCTTTGATAGCATTCGACCAGGATGATGATGCCCTGAAAAACAAAGCAGACGATGACAGGCTGATTCTAATCAATCAGAATTTCAGGTATATGCGGAATTTCCTCAAGTTGTATAAAGCTGTACCGGTTGACGGCATCCTTGCCGATATCGGGGTTTCATCACATCAGATTGATGAACCGGCAAGAGGGTTTTCTTTACGATTTGAAGCCGATCTGGATTCAAGGATGAACCGGCGAAAAAGCCTTACGGCAAAACAAATTGTAAATGAATATTCGGTAAATAAACTGAAAGATATTTTCTATAACTACGGCGAACTAAGGAATTCATCTAAAATAGCGAATTTAATAGAAAGTGCTCGAACAAAAAATGATATTGAAACCACAAAACAATTGCAGGAGGCTATCGGGAAATGTGCACCAAAAGGATTGGAAAATAAATTTTTCGCAAAGGTATTCCAGGCTTTACGCATAGAGGTGAATGACGAACTCGGCGCATTAAAAGAATTATTAACACAATCGGTGGAGTTGCTGAGTAACGGGGGCAGGTTGGTTATAATATCATATCACTCGTTAGAAGACAGGCTGGTGAAAAATTTTATAAAAGCAGGGAATTTTGATGGAATAATAAAAAAAGACTTTTACGGGAACCCGGAAGTAAGTTTCAAGCTGATAAATAAAAAACCGATAGTTCCCGATGCAGATGAAATAAAAAGAAACAAAAGAGCCAGAAGCGCAAAACTCAGAATAGCAGAAAAAATCTAATGGAACACTCATGTTTTTTATATTGAGACACACAAGGGGATGATTAAATGTGAATGGCAAATAGTCA
>JAIORT010000927.1 GCA_021107975.1 Bacteroidales bacterium
TAAAAGCACAATTTTAAATGATTTCAAATAAAACTTAGTCGTTGCTTTCCATTGTCACCACTTGATAAACATCCTTGCCATTTTGTGTAATAGGCTGAAAATATGTATCGTTATAAACCACATACTTATTTCCATCAATTTCCTGTTCTTCTGCACCTTCAGGTATATTTGCTACCACTGCACCGTCGGGTGCCACAATTACTTTGTAACCATCATCTTCTTTTGAGTAAAAAGTGCCGCCATAATAATAATAGGTTACATCATTAAGCGGTACGGCTACTTTATCATCCGGTATTTCAACAACTACAATATTAACCGGTGGTGGGACTACATTATATCCTCCTGAAACTTGGACGTAATATACGCCACAGTCATAATAATAAGGTTGGCTGTTTATGGAAACAATAATTGCGGTTGTGGCGACTGCAGCCACAAAAAAGCCGAAAGGATGCCAACGAGGACCATAATAATAAGGACGATAAGGATGGTAATAATAGGGAGAATAACCCCTGCGGCCATTATAGTATCTATTTGAATGACGGTTGTTAACACGAACGTTAGTTGTTTTATTTACATTTACGTTTACATTGGTTTTACTATTGTCAATATTTACTTTATTATTGCCCGACCGGCTATTGTTAATTTTTGTCTTATTGTTGCCCGATTTATTTCTATCAACAGTACTAGGTTTTGTACGATTTGATTTACTGGGTTTTGACTTATATGTTGTACCAGGCTTAGATTTTTTAGGTTGATTGTACTGACGGGTTTGTGGTCGGTTAGCAGATCGTGATGCTCCTCCATTTATTGAACGGCTTCCTCCTCCTCCTCTTCCTGAGGAGGAATGGCGCATACGCTGGGCAATAACATCATTAATTGAGAAACTAAGGGTCAAAAGTGTTGTTAAAAAGATAAAAATATATTTTTTCATGATGACTATAATTTAATTTTTAGCTTGTAATTTTACTCTGGTTGAATTGACCGGAGGTTCAAATTCAAATAACAAATCAGGTAACTCCGGGTTTACTTTCCAATTTGAAAAGACGGCTTCATAATGATTGCCATCTTCAATTTGTGAAGCAATAATTATTTTGTGAGGCAAATTGGAAACTTTCTCTATCCATATTTGAAGAACTTCATCTTTGTTTGATGCTTCAAGAGCAATACAATCAATGTCGTCAATTTTCATTTCGCCTAAATAGTAAACCTGGTTGTAATTCTCTATGATATCATCCGTTAAGCTCGGATAGAAAAAATCGGCTGCCGGAAAATCAATACCATATTTATCGTGTAAAAAATTAATGGCTGCAAGGATGTTTTCAGGGGCAGCAACCGTATCATAAACATTTTTGTTGTACGAGAAATACGCTAAACTACTACCATTATACCAAAAACCTTTAAGTCCTTTTGTTCCATTTGAATGAATATACATTTTATCTGGACCTCGCATGTAAACATCATGTTCGTTACTAAATTCTGAACCGTTACTTTCTGATACAATCGTATTTAATGTGTAACTACATGAATTCAAGTCCCCAATAGTTTCACTTAAATTATCAAGACATTCTACAGCCCGTTCATCATATTTTCCGGCATTTTTATCTGCGGTAGATGTACAAGACCCGAAAAACAGAGCCGGAACAATGAAATAAATAATAGCTTTTTTAATCATTTTATATGTTTTAAATTTTTATTAAAAAAACAATTTAAAAAAATGCAAAAATAAAAAAAAAATTTAAGTTTATTAAAAAAGTGTATTAATTCCTGAACAATTTTTCCATAAATCAGATAAACTCCGTTTCCATGGAAAGGATATTTCTTTAAGCTTTGTGGAAAATGTACGATGTCGATAAATTCACCCTGATAATCAAAACAAGTACCAAAGTGCATATATTCCTTTTTTATAGTTCTTAGCATATTTTATTGTAACCAAACCCGACTATCCTAATTTTCTTACCAACATAATTAATCCTCGATTTTTTCAAAATCGGGAATTTTTAATTTGCCATCTTATGTCCACCATGCCAAAGAGTTAAAGTTGAAACACAAAAAAATAATAAAAAGATAAGATTGATATAACCACCATA
>JAIORT010000452.1 GCA_021107975.1 Bacteroidales bacterium
CAAAATACTATTGAATTGCTTAATGAAGGGGCAACTATACCTTTTATTGCCAGATACAGAAAAGAAGCAACTGACAGTTTAGATGAAGTTTTTATTACTAAAATTCGCGACCGTTTAGAACAATTGAAAGAGCTTGATAAACGTCGCGAAAGCATTATCAAATCCATAACCGAACAGGATAAACTTACTGACGAACTTGAGAAGCAAATACTGGAAGCAGAAACGATGTCGGAACTTGAAGATATTTATCTTCCATATAAACCCAGACGAAAAACCCGTGCAACAATTGCCAAAGCAAAAGGCTTGGAACCGCTGGCAAAAATCATCATGTTGCAAAAATATGATAATATTGAATCAAGTGCAGAACGGTTTATTAATGAAGATATGGAAGTCAACACCGTTGAAGAAGCGCTTTCGGGTGCACGCGATATTATCGCCGAATGGATTAATGAGAACAAATATGCGCGGGCTAAAATCAGGAAATTATTTATAAAAAAAGCTGTTATTCAGTCAAAAGTTGGCAAAGGAAAAGAGGAAGAAGGCAATAAATATCGAACCTACTTTGAGTGGGAGGAATTGCTAATGAAAGCACCTTCGCATCGTGTACTTGCCATGTTAAGAGGCGAAAAGGAAGGTTTTCTGAAACTTAAAATATTTCCACCTGAGGAAGAAGCGCTTGAAATCCTGGAAGATCGGTTTATTCGGAATGATAGTGAATCGGCTGACCAGGTTTACGAAGCTCTTAAAGATAGTTATAAACGCCTGCTTCATCCGTCAATGGAAACCGAGCTTAGGGCTGCATCCAAAGAAAAAGCAGATGAATATGCTATTAAAGTTTTTACTGAAAACCTAAGGCAGTTGTTAATGGCTGCGCCTCTTGGAGAAAAAAACGTATTGGCTATTGATCCCGGATTCAGGACTGGTTGCAAAGTGGTGTGCTTAGATAAACAAGGGAAGCTTCTTCACAACGAAAACATTTATCCTCATCCACCCGAAAATGAAGTAAAAAAAGCAATCCATAA
Organism: Bacteroidales bacterium; assembly: GCA_021107975.1. Taxonomy (GTDB): domain Bacteria; phylum Bacteroidota; class Bacteroidia; order Bacteroidales; family JAADJA01; genus JAADJA01. Next base: position 1,023 of record JAIORT010000452.1, read on the forward strand.
AATACAACAGTTAGTAGATGCTTATAAGATAGAAGCCATTGCCATAGGTAACGGAACTGCCGGAAGAGAAACAGAGAACCTTATTCGAAGGACACGGTTCGACAAAGATATTATTGCAGTAATGGTAAACGAAAGCGGCGCTTCGGTATATTCAGCCTCAAAAGTTGCAAGAGAGGAATTTCCTGAATATGATATAACCGTTCGCGGCGCTGTTTCCATCGGCAGAAGATTAATGGATCCGCTTGCTGAGCTTGTAAAGATCGATCCCAAGTCGATAGGTGTTGGTCAGTATCAGCATGATGTGAACCAACCGGATTTGGCAAAAAGCCTGGATGACACAGTAGTTAGTTGTGTTAACTCCGTTGGCGTTGAAGTGAACACTGCAAGCAAACAGCTTCTTTCTTATGTTTCGGGCGTAGGTCCGTCGCTTGCTCAAAGCATTGTGGATTACCGGAATAAAAACGGGGCTTTTGTTTCACGAAACAAATTGAAAGAAGTTCCACGTTTCGGCAATAAGGCTTTCGAACAGGCAGCAGGCTTTTTAAGAATAAGAAATTCAGAAAATCCTCTGGACAAAAGTGCCGTTCATCCCGAAAGCTATTTCGCTGTTGAAAAAATGGCAAAGAATCTCGGTTGTGAAATTACAGACCTGATGACAAGCGAAGAATTAAGAAAAAAAATAAACCTGCATGATTTTGTAACAGAGAAAACCGGATTGCCCACCCTGACCGATATAATGGAAGAATTTGCGAAACCCGGTCGTGATCCGCGTGAAAAATTCGGTTTCTTTGAATTTGAAAAAGGAATTCACTCAATCAAAGACCTTGAAACCGGTATGGTTCTGCCGGGAATAGTAACTAATATTACAGCTTTTGGCGCTTTTGTTGATATTGGCGTTCACCAGGACGGGCTGGTTCATATCAGTCAGTTGGCAAATGAGTATGTGAGCGACCCGAACGAATATGTAAAACTGAACCAAAAAGTGAATGTAAAAGTGGTTGATGTGGATATTGACAGAAAAAGGATTCAGCTATCGATGAAGGATGTGGAGTGAAATTTTTGATT
>JAIORT010000193.1 GCA_021107975.1 Bacteroidales bacterium
ATATTTATCGAATAATGATCTTCCGTACCAGCTCTGTTTTATCAGATTTTATTTGCACAAAATAAACGCCTTCAGAATTTCCACTCAAATCAATATTAAATGACTTCCCGGTAACGATTTCTGTTTTACCCTCAAAGACAATTTCGTTCAGCATATTCATCACGGTAACATTAGTCATTCCCAGGCTTTCATTGAATCTGACGGTAAATTCTCCATTTGACGGATTCGGGAAAATCTCAAAATGTATTCCATTAACAATTTCGTTTATTCCCAAACATTCGCCAACATAAATACTATCTTGTGCATAGTTCTCGCAGCCGTTAGCATCGGTATAAGTGTAAGTTAAAGTATGAAAGCCTAAACCCGCATCCTCAGGATAAAACAATCCGTTATTAACTCCATTACCGGTATAAATTCCGTTTTCGGGCAAACCGCCTGTTAATTCAAAAGGTACGGTATTGATACAAACGCTGTCATATAATATCATAAGCGATACTTCAGGTAATGGGTTAACGGTAATAACAAGTTCTTGGGATGGTTCACCATTGCCACAATCATTAACACCTGTTACAGTAATAAGGGCTTGTCCCAAAAATTCAAAATTCCAGTTAACAATACCAACAGTTCCTCCACCGGAAATCGTACCTGCTTCTTCGGGTAACAAATTCCAGATGTATGAAAGTGCATATACAGCGCCTGTCGTATTGTAGGTTGTATTCTGCTCGTTTTGGCAAAGTTGTGTTTCACCGGTTGGTGTTTCACAAACTCCGGGCACAGGAGCAACAGCAACAGAGGTAGAATCGTAGATAGTAAATAATCCGTCATTTACTTCAATAAAATATGTTGTGGTATCCTCCGGAGTAACTATTGGATTAGCTTCGTCGGATATAAATCCGGGAGGATCAGAAGTCCAGGAATAAGTATAACTGCCGGAACCTCCGGTAACATCAGCATTTAACTGTGATGATTCACCGGAGCAGATCTCAGCGGGATCAGCCCAGGCAACAAGGGTTGGAATGTCTTCTCCAACTAATAAATTTACCGGAACCGTAACAAGCGGATTATCCGGATCGTTACTTGTGATGTTCAGATCAGCCGTATAAATTCCTTCTTCAAGGTCGGTGGCATCCAATGTTACCTGGATATCCTGAGACTCTCCGGCTTGTATAGTATCAGCCAAGGGATCAACTATAAGCCAGCCAAGTACATAAACAGAATAATCCTCGACTTCGCCATAAGTAGTGGTACCGCATGGATCGCCACAATCAGAGCCTGTATATTTTATTCTTACTCTCATTCGTGTTTCGCCGGGAGTAGCATCAGCCGGTACCGTGAAAGAGTATGTTCCCTGTCCGCTATTGTTAATTTCACAAACAACATTTTCTCCCGGATCGGAAAAATCCTGGTCCTGATTCCAGTCGATCCAGATTCCCAAATCGTCAGATGGATATACTTGCCCGTTTTCTACAGTAATATCATAAGTCTCATCCATATTAAGCATAGTTGATAAATCAGTGTAATCGGCATAACCGGCGCAATCTGAAACATTATCAATATCTCCTAAAATCACCCTGCTGATATATTCATCACAGCCACCGCTTGCAGAGCAGTAATCTTTTCCTCCTTTTTTGCTTGTGATCTCAGGGCTTATTTGATAAATCAGTTCTAATTCGCCAACATTTTCAATAGTCATTATCCTGATAATTGAAGAATCTATTACCAGGCTCTGATTAATAGCAACAGGCTCTATGGCAATATGTGCATCACCCCATTGAATTGAACCGGATGCAGGTACCGATTCGCCGTCATCGTACATAGCTGTTACGCCGTAAGTATAAACGCCATAATCAGGCAGGATGTCGGAATAAGTTGTATCGGTTGTTGTTCCGAGGAGGTTTCCGTCTCTGTAAATATTAAAACACAAAAAATCTTTTGTGCCTTCAAACTGCCAGATTAGTGTAATTTCACCGGTTTCATCATTAAGTGTAATGTTTAAATCTGTTGGGTTTGGAAGATAATTGGTAATATAAGGCGAAACCCATGTCATAAACTGACCTGTTCGGTTATCGGTCCACACAGGATAA
>JAIORT010000142.1 GCA_021107975.1 Bacteroidales bacterium
ATGAAAAAAATACTTACATATCTCAGGAATCACTATGCCGATATTTCCAAAGGGTCACTTTTTATTTTAAGTGTCATTTTATTAGTGCTTATCTTTCCGAAAGAAGGAAAATTCAAATATGAGTTTCGGAAAGGGAAGCCCTGGATGCATGAGGATATGATAGCCCCTTTTAACTTTGCCATTTTAAAACCGGAGCAGGAACTTGAAGAAGAAAGGCAATTTGCCCTGAAAGACATAAAACTCTATTTTAAAAAAGATCAGGATTTATACCAAAAACAAAGAGAAAAACTAATAAATAATTTTAAAACAAAGTGGCAAACTAAATATTCTGATAAACGAAGGCTTGACCAGAGAAAGGAAAAGAACCGTAATGTTTGCCTTGCGATTTTTGATACGATAATGCAGCACGGTATTATTGAACTTACTCAGGAAATAGACGATAAACCTGATAATTACACAATAGTTGTTATTACAGATAATGTTGCCGAGGAAAAACAGTTGGGCGATCTTTTTACAATTCATTCTGCTGATAAGTTTATTCATTCCGAACCCGATAAATTCGAACCGGTTGATAAAAACCTTGTAGTAGCAGTATTGGAGAATTCACTGATTCAAAATATCAAATTCGATACTAAAACCGAAAGAGAAAAACAGGCTTTACTTGACAAAATATCATTATCACGAGGAATGGTACAAAGCGGAGAACGGATCATTTCTAAAGGTGAATTGGTGTCGGGTGAGAAATATCTAATGCTGGAATCTCTCAGGCTTGATTATGAATCCAAATTGGGTTCCTCATTTAAATATGCCGGAATACTTGCCGGTCAAATCATTTTGTTATCGGTTTCTATGTTATCACTTTTTCTTTTTTTATTCTTTTTTAAAAAAGAAATATATGCCGAAACCAAAAAAATAGTATTGATACTACTTTGTATTTTATCCATGGTGCTAATAACAAGCCTTGTGGTGAAATATAAACCTGATTACCTTTATTTAATTCCTATATGCCTGATACCTATTATCATCGGAATTTTTTTCGATACGAGGCTTGCTTTATTTGTTCATTTAATTACAATAATAATAACAGGTTTATTGGTTCCAAACAGTTATGAATATGTCTTTTTGCAGTTATTTGCCGGAACCGTTACCATATTAAGTATCGTAAGGCTTGAACGCCGTTCCCAGTTTTTCCTCACATCAGTATTGATATTCTTTACATATTCGCTGATATATACAGGTATGACCCTTATTAAAGAGGGCGGTCTTGAAGGAATAAATTACGTTTATTTTGTTCTTTTTGCCGGAAGCGCTGCCTTTACATTATTTTCTTATCCTGTTATCTACATTTTTGAAAAGCTGTTTGGTTTGATAACCGATGTTACTCTGCTCGAGCTTTCAAACACAAACAATAAAGTACTTCGTGAATTGGCGTTAAAAGCTCCTGGGACATTTCAACACTCAATGCAGGTGGCAAATCTTGCCGAAGAAGCCATTTACGAAATCGGAGGTAACCCATTGCTTGTAAGAACAGGCGCTTTGTTTCACGACATCGGTAAAATTGATGACCCTTTATTTTTTATCGAAAACCAAACTACCGGCGTGAATCCTCATGATGAACTAACGTATGACGAAAGCGCCAGGATCATTATCGGTCATGTTATAAAAGGCGTTGAAAAAGCCAAGAAACATAAGCTTCCCGAACAGATCATTGATTTTATCAGGACGCATCAGGGAACCAGGAAAACAGACTATTTTTATACATTAGCAAAAAATGATAATCCTGATGAGGAGATAGATGAAAGCGTTTATACCTATCATGGTCCCGATCCTTTTTCAAAAGAAACCGCTGTGCTTATGATGGCTGATACTGTGGAAGCCGCCTCACGCAGCCTGAAAAAACCCGATGAAGAAGTCATAAACAACCTTGTTGAAAATGTGATAAACAAACAAATGGAAAACCGGCAGTTCGACAATGCGGATATTACTTTTCGCGACATTAAAAACATTAAGAAAATATTTAAAAAGAAACTGATGAATATTTATCATTTGAGGATAGAGTATCCGGAATAGGGTTGAA
>JAIORT010000016.1 GCA_021107975.1 Bacteroidales bacterium
CATTTAATAATAAACGATTAGTTACAAAGCTGATTTAAGAATATCTAAAAATTCTTTATTGAGAAAATGATTTTCTTCAAAAAATTGCGTGATTCTCTTTTCTTCAAAATTCTGATACTTGCCGTACTCAGGCAATGATTTGTAATATTCTAACAAATACGGTAAATGATGCCGGCGTTTTTTTATCGTTTCCATCACTGCAAAATTTACTTCATCAATCGTACCCACACACTCAAACGGTTTAACAATGCTTTTTCCTATCAGTTCATCGAAATATTTCAATAAATCCGGTTCCTGAAAAATATCCTTTCCGAAAACTTTAATTAATTCATCCTTATCAATAAAGGGTGAAAGAATAATAAAAACGAACAGACATTTCGGGCATTTACAACACCATGAATCGGTTTTACTGCCAATATTGCAGCTTTTAAAAACGGAAAAGTATTCTGGAAATCCTGAAAATAATCGGGCAATGCCATATTCGTTCAACGGTCGTAAAAAACTGAAATAGTTGATGTCGGGCGTGATAAACTTAGAAACATACTCCCTGAAATCCTTTTCAAATTCAAAAGACTTTGAATATTGATGATTTACACCTGTTGCCATTTCTGTAGGTTCATTTGCACTAACTTCATTCGACAAGGCAATATGCCTGCTTCCTGTCAGAGCTGCTGCCAAAATGCTGACAAAAGCAAGCAAAGCAGAAAAAGGAGTATGTCCGTTTAAAAATCCTTTATCGTTTAATTCCAACAATTGGGGATGAATAGTTCTTTGAATTTCCATTAATTCATCTTCTTTAAACCCGGCAACCTTGATTGTATTTATACTTGCCGGTCTGGGATTCAGGATAAACGGTATGGTTTGAAACCGCTCTTTTAACAGTTCGAGTGTTACAATGGAATCCTTGCCACCTCCAACAGGAATTAAAACCTTTTGTTCTTCAACTTTATATTCGGCATTACATGTTTCTTTTTCCGAATCAACAACAATCTCAACAAAATCATCAACACTGCATTTAATACTGTTAACATAAAAAAACTCTCCGAGACCTTTAAAATAGATTTTTTTCCACCATGCTATTTGTTCCTCGCTAAGCCTGAACGGCTTGATAATAATTTTGGGAGGACATGCAGCTTTCCAGTAACTTATAAGTTCTATTAATCCTATATTAAAAATAAAATTCTCGATTTCGGAAAACGCTAACTGATTTTTAATAATACTCTTCTTCAGAATTTTCAGGGATGGGAAAAAATGAAACCTGTCAGCCAGGTTAAAATTATAAACAACCTCCAGGCTATCCTGAGTCTCTGAAATAGAATATCCTTCATAAGTAAAAAAAATATACTTATTTCTCAGTTGTTTATATTTTTTATAATTATCTTTAACCACGTTTTTTTATATGGTATTATTTTTGTAAATTGCACTCCGAAGTTTTGAGAGAAAACTACGTTGCAAAAGAACAAAAAAATTGAGGAATATGACTGACATTAATGATATACTGAAAATAAAAACCAATAACATTAAACCTGCTAAAGGTAAAATCCTGATATCAGAACCTTTTTTAATGGACTATTATTTCAAGAGGTCGGTGGTGTTGTTAGCCGAACATAACCAGGAAGGCTCATTCGGGCTGATTATAAACAAACCTGTTGATTTATTGCTCAGTGAGGTTATTAAGGATTTTCCAATGTTTGACGCACCAGTATATTTAGGCGGTCCTGTAAAAACTGACAGTTTGTACTTTATTCATACCCTGGGAGACATAATTGACGACAGCCTGGAAATTACCGAAGGATTATACTGGGGAGGTGATATCGAAATTGTAAAAGAACTGATAACAATAGGCAAAATAAGTGATGAAAATATTAAGTTTTTTGTTGGATATTCAGGCTGGGTTTCTAAGCAATTAGATGCAGAATTAACAAAAAATTCATGGCTCGTTGCTAATATCAAAGCCAACCAGGTAATGCAGCCAAATACGGCAGAACTTTGGAACTTTTCAGTGAAAAAATTAGGCGGCGATTATGCTTACTGGATAAATTTCCCGCCAGACCCATCAGTAAACTGATTCATTAAA
>JAIORT010000601.1 GCA_021107975.1 Bacteroidales bacterium
TAAATTCTATTTCTTGCCACTACCCCGAAAAGTTTTCGGGGCAAAGTCACGAAGAATCACAAAGATTAAAGTGCCTATAAAAAATATAAATCAAAAATCGTAAATCAAAAATGCCCTACACCTACGATTATCCTCGCCCAATGTTAACCGTTGATGCTGTGGTTTTCAGAAAGAATGGTAATAACCTGGAAGTATTATTAATTCGGCGTAAGCATTATCCTTTCGAAGGCAAATGGGCTTTACCCGGCGGTTTTGTGGATATGGACGAAACGCTGGAAGAGGCAGTTGTAAGGGAACTGGAAGAGGAAACAGGGTTAAAAAACGTGGATTTAAAACAATTGCATGCCTTTAGCGCTATCAATCGCGACCCGAGAGGAAGAACGATTTCTGTTATCTTTTTTGGTTTTGTTGATATAGACAATTCAACAGTGATTGCCGGCGATGATGCCCGGGATGCACAGTGGTTTGACGCCAATGAATTTCCCCATTTAGCTTTTGATCATAATAAGGTTGTTGAAATGGCGTTGAGAAGGATTAGCGTGTAAAGCTTATTCTTACTTTTACTCATTGCCGGAACCGGGCGAAACACCGGCAAAACCACCCTCGCATGTTTAATTATCCACTAAGTAATATTCCATTGTGGTTACAACTCTGATAATTTTTCTGTCAGGGGAATTGGCATCCCTGTCGTTGATACTAAAAAATCCCTGAGTAGCTTTACGGATTTTTCCGATTTTACTGCCTGAATCTTCGGCGAATGTTTCGGCAGCTTCACGTGCGTTAATGGTCGCTTCACGGATCATTTCAGGTTTAATATTATTCAAGCCGGTAAATAAAAATTCAGTGCGGTTTTCCCAATTTTCCGATAAAGCAATTCCTTTTGTAACGAGTTCACCTGATTTCTCCATGGTTTGTTTAACCTGATTTACATTGGAAGAACGCAGAGTAACTGTTTTCTGAATTCTGAAGCGCGGTCCACTTGGCTGCTGGTTCCCGTAATAACCTTCCGCATAAGTATCGGTAATTTTAGGTGAAGAATGATTTATATCTTCCGGTTTAAATCCTTTATCCAAAAGAAAATCTGAAATAATAACCCGCTTCTCATCAATGGATTTTTGCAAAGCAAGCAAGTCATTACCTACATCTTTATAAGTAATAGGCCAGATGGCAAGATCGGCATCTACTTCCCGTTCAGCTAAACCTTTTACGGTTACATATCGATCGGCTATGCGGGATTTATAAAGCGCATTGCTGATAAAAATGCCGGAGAGTAAAATTCCGACCCCTATTGATAATCCGAAAATAGCTGATTTTAAGTTTGAAAAATTTTGCATTTAACAGTTAAATTTTATTTATATATTTGAGGTGCATTTTAAGAAACGAATAAAAGTTAAAAATGTTATGAACCTTACATCAGAAATTTCCCGCAGAGAATTCCTGCAAAATCTCGCTGTTGGTGCAGGAGGGTTTGCCATTTTCAGCAGTTTTGGATTTATTTTTCCTTTCAAACCTGAAGGCGGAGAAATAAAAGCGATTGTGGTTGACTTTGATAAATGTACAGGGTGCCGGACCTGCGAGGCGGTTTGCTCGGCATATAATCATAAAGTGGAAATAAACGGGGAGTTGCTCAACGGTCTTGGAAACCCGGAGCTTTCCAATATTAAAGTCTGGCATTACAATCCCGATGTGGATGTACCGGTTACGTGTTTCCTTTGCAAGGAGAGTCCCTGCATAGAAGCCTGCCCTGTAGAACCTGATCCCGTTACAGGCAGAAAGGCGTTATACAGGGATGAAACATTTCATACCATTCAAAACGACCCGGAAAGATGTGTCGGATGCGGGCTATGCGTCAAAGCATGCAAAGAAAAAAGCGGAGGAGTGATATTTTCAAATTCCGAAACAGGCAAACCTGAACGAATATGCAACCTTTGTAACGGCGACCCGCAATGTGTGAAATATTGTCCGTATGGTGCGTTGCAATACATTGAGGTAACAACGGATATGCCGCTCAGGAATACATCACCGGATAAGATTGCTGAATTTCTGATTGAGAAATATTACAAGAATTAGGATT
>JAIORT010000841.1 GCA_021107975.1 Bacteroidales bacterium
GATTATGAACCAACAAATTTCCGTATAATAAACCTAAAAATGCAAGCAAAAACAAATTCGTATAAAACTCTTTTCAGTTACAAACTATTAATTGCTATAATTTTATAAGTTTACGGTTAATATTCCTCCTGGTTGTTTTGAGGATACAAAAGTAGATACCCGCCGGCAAGCGGGAAGTATTCCATGTAAATTGGTGCCCACCTTTTGCTTGTTCCTGATGAATTAATTCGGTTATTTTCCGCCCTATATTATCATATATAATGAGTGAAACTTTTCCTTTTGCCGGTAAATTATATTTTATATTAACAATTTCTGAAATGGGATTAGGTGTGATTTGAAATTCAACATCAATATCCTTAATTTGTGGCTTTATAGATGTGAGCAGATTAATATTAAGAACAGTTTCCGTTCCTTCCAGTATTTCAATGTTTTCGAATATTTGAGGCTCATAACCTTCCATTGAAACAGTTACATCATAGAATCCCTCTTCCAACTCCAAACCATAATATCCGATTTCATCAGGATGGGTTTCAACACCGTTTACTTCAATCAATACATCCTGAACATTCACAACAGTATCAATTGATACAAATCCTAATAAATGACCAGGGCGTTTATTTTGATAAAAATCGAATTCATCAATTACTTCATTTATGGGATTAACAACTAAAACAGATAGAACGGTATCGTTGACATCAACTTTACAAAAATGATTTTCCTGACGGGTAAGGACTACATTAGGATATTCCGGCTCAGGTTCATAAATGGGAGCGCCTCCGCCGGCTGATGTTAAATGACAAATTCCATTTTTATATGCACGTGCATAATAATGGTTATGACCGCAAATTAACATTTGTACTCCATATTCCTCACAAAGAGGTTGAAGCAGGTTTTGGACATCGTCATTATTGTAATGAGGAGAGCCTGATGAAGACCCGCCGGCAGACCAGCCCGGCTCATGCAATACGATTATCTTCCAGGGTTTATCTGTTGAACTCAAATCATTTTCAATCCATATTAATTGCTCTGAAGATATCAATCCCTGCCCATAAGGACTATAATTTGCAGGATATTGATCAACAATAGTAAAATGTACAGTGCCATAATCAAACGACCAATAAGTCCTGTCAACAAAAGGATATGGAAAATATTTCTTAAAAACCGGGACATTCAAATTATAGTTGGTGTAATTTAGATAGAATATTTCATGATTTCCCAGAGATGTATTAAAAGGGACTTCAGACATTCTCCGGCGTACATAAATTAAACTGTCATTAAAAAATTCATTCTGCCATGAAGTCTCCTCAGCGCCGAATTCCACAAGGTCGCCGATTGCAATAATCAAAGTTTGATAATCAGGTTCTTCTGTATAAGTGGAGACCATTGCATGAGCAACACTGTCGTGTGTCCAGTAATGTGTGCGAGTATCTCCGACAATCATGAACTTAATATCAGTATCGTTTTCTTCGGGAGCAGTATTAAATGAACCGGTATAGTGCACATCTTCACATATAACCCTGTAATAATACTTTGTGCCGGGTGTCAGACCGGAAATGGTATGAGTGTGCTGATGGTCATTGCCGTATTCGGTGGTATTAATACTTCCTGTACTATAAGTTGTATCCAAACCCCATTGAAGAAAACAAGTTGCAGTATCTTCCATCTGCCAAATAATTTTCATGGTAGTATTATCCCCGGTATATAAGAGATAAGGAGTTTTACGGAAAGTCAGAGTATCAAACTCAAGGATATTAGAAAAATAAGGTAAAATGTATTCTTCAATCCGTTCACGTACCTTGTTGCTATGTCCTCCGTTAAATGCTGATAATTCGTGAGGTATTTCCTCATTTGTCAGCAATTGCGAAAAATATTCGCACCCATCAGGAATCCAGGAATAATAATCATACATACCGTAGTCAATAGTTATAGCTTCAAGTTCCAGTAAATTATCCTTATAAATTACCACCTCTTCATCCAATCCACCGAATCCGTTTTCCCAGTTCTGCCATATTAATGTATCTAAAATGAGGTCATTACCTGACATATAATAAGGGTAA
>JAIORT010000734.1 GCA_021107975.1 Bacteroidales bacterium
AGCGAAGAAACGATATAATTGATGCTGCCGAAAAAGTATTCTTTAAAAAAGGATTGATCAATTCAACAATGGATGAAGTTGCCAAAGAAGCCGAACTTAGTAAAGGCACTCTGTATCTGTATTTTAAAAGCAAGGAGGAGATTCATTTCGAAATTAAAACAAGAGCTCTTAATATTTTAATAAAAATGTTCCGGAAATCTATTTCTGAGAAAAATAACGGTTTTGAGAATTGTATGGAAATAGGGAAAGCTTATGTGGACTTTGTGAAAAAACATGGAAATTATTACAAAGCAATAATACATTTCGAAAGTAACGATTGTCGTGTTTGTGAATTTATAGATAAATGTGAGGATTATTTCAAGAATGATAATCCATTGAAGTTTTTTGCACAAACAATAAACCAGGGAATAGAAGATGGTTCAATCAGAAGCGACATTTCTGCAATTGTTCTGGCACAAACGCTTTGGGCTATAACTAATGGTATTCTTCAATTCATTTCAACTAAACAAATAATACTTGAATTTGCCGATGTGGAAGCAGAAGATATTATTAAATGCCAGTTTGAAATTATCAAAAAAGGAATAAAGAATGAAGATTAACTGGTTAGGTAAATAAAAAATAAACACTCTGTGTCTCTCTGCATCTCAGCGTCTCAGTGTTCAATCAAACTTTTTAAACGCAGAGTCGCGAAGGCGCAGAGTGACGCAGAGAGAATAATAGAATAAATAATTAAAACATGAAAAAAAAGACAATAATATTTTTATCATTTATGATAATAATGAATTATCTCCCGGCTCAAAACAATGTTCTGGAAAATTATATTCAGGAAGGATTGCAAAGCAACCTTACTTTAAAACAAAAACAATCTTCTTATGAAAAGAGCATACAGGTTTTGAAAGAAGCAAAGGGAATGTTTTTTCCGAATTTGAGTCTCAATGCAAGATACTCATTAGCTGATGGCGGGCGTATAATTGAATTTCCTGTGGGTGATATGTTAAATCCGGTTTATAGCACGCTTAATCAATTAACATCGTCAGACCGGTTTCCACAAGTAGAAAATGAAATAATTCCTTTTTTAAGACCAACCGAACAGGAAACCAAGTTGCGTTTGGTCCAGCCATTATTTAATCCGCAGATTTATTATAATTCAAAAATAAAATCGGAACTGACAAATGCAGTAAAAGCGGATGTAGAGTCATTTAAACGGCAGTTAGTCGCAGAAATCAAATCAGCTTATTTTAATTATTTGAAAACAGTCCATCTTCTCGAACTTGCCGATAAAACAACCGAACTGCTGAAAGAAAATATAAGAGTAAACGAACGGCTTTTTGCAAACGATAAAATTACAATTGACAATGTTTACCGTTCAAAAGCAGAGCTAAGCAAACTTGAACAGAATATTGCCGAAGCTGTTAAATATAACAAATCAGCAAAAGCATATTTTAATTTCCTTTTGAATAAGCCACTTGAATCGGATATTGAAATATCTGACGAAACAAAATTTTCATTCATTGAAACTGAACTTCAAAATTCACAGGAGAATGCAATAAATAACAGGGAAGAATTATACATGCTCAAAAGCTATGAAAAGGCAAATGATTACAATTTAAAGCTGAACAAATACAATAAAACTCCGAGGCTTACTGCAGTTGTTGATTATGGTTTTCAGGGCGAAGAATACAAATTTACTTCTGATGATGATTTTATTATGGCTTCGTTTGTTTTAAGCTGGGATTTATTTAAGGGATTTCAAAATAAGGCAAAAATCCAACAGGCAACTATAGATAAGCAAATTATTGAAACACAGTATGATGAGGCAGAAAACCGGGTGAAATTAGAGGTATTCAATTTGTATTACGAAGTAGAAGCTGTTAAAAAAGCAATTATAGCAGCTCAACAGGAAAAATTGAGTGCTACTAAGTCATTTGAAATTATTAATAAAAAATACAATGAAGGACAGGCAAGCCTGATACAGTTCATTGATGCCCGAACTACTATGACAAATGCTGAATATAACGTGATTATTACAACTTATGATTATAAAATAAAAT
>JAIORT010000189.1 GCA_021107975.1 Bacteroidales bacterium
ATGCTTTTTATTAATCAAATAATATTTCTTGAAATAGTCTTCTGGATATTTATAACAGCTATTGCTATCCAGCTTTCTCACCATTGGTTTATATTTAGCCGGTTTGCTTTTTATAAAGCAAAGGAAAAGCAAAATGAACCTGTTCCTGTTTCTGTGGTTATTTCGGCTAAAAACGAATATAATAACCTGAAGAAAAATCTGCCTTTAATTTTAGAACAGGATTATCCTGATTTTGAAGTTGTGATTGTAAATGATGCCTCTGATGATGAGACTATTTTTTATTTGGAAGACCTTGAAAGAAAATATGATCATCTCAAAGTTGTAAATATTACGCAAGACCTGAATTTTTTTTCCGGGAAGAAGTTTCCTCTTGCCCTTGGCATCAAATCATCTAAAAATAATTACCTGCTCCTTACTGATGCTGATTGCACACCCGCAAGCCCTTTGTGGATTAGAAAAATGGCTTCCACTTTTAACGATAAAAAGGAAGTTGTTTTGGGCTATGGCAAATATAAAAGCGAAGAAAGTTTTCTGAATAAAATTATCCGTTTTGAAACTGTTCTAACAGCTATTCAGTATTTTTCTTATGCACTGATGGGTATGCCTTATATGGGTGTAGGTCGCAATCTTGCTTATAAAAAATCATTATTTTACAAAAGCAAGGGATTTATTTCGCATTATAACGTTTCGTCGGGAGATGACGATCTTTTTATTAACAAAGTTGCTAACAACGAAAATACACATATAGAGGTCAACCCTGAAAGCTTTACCATTTCTGCGGCTAAGCAAACATTCAACGAATGGTGGGTTCAAAAAAAACGGCATCTTTCAACGGGAAAATACTATAAAGCAAAGCACAAATTTTTATTAGGCTCCTATTCATTAAGCCTTTTTATTGTATTTTTATTGTTTATTATCCTGCTTTGTAACAATTATCAATTATGGATTATTGTTTCGGCGCTTGTTTTTAGGGGATTAAGCCAGCTTATATTATTTAAAAAATCATTTAAAAAGTTAAATGAAAATAAATTATTATTAATTTCGCCAATTATTGAGATAGTTTTATTGATTATATACCCGATTTTGGTATTGTCAAACCTGATTGTTGGGCAGAATAAATGGAAGTAACTTCACATCTTACCGAAAAGGCTTTACGTGATTTTAAGCTCGTACAACTTGCCATTGACGATGGCGACCAGAAAGCGTATGGAGAGTTAATGAAAAATTACCGTGATTCATTATATTTCATGTTACTTAAAATGACAAATAATCCTCACGATGCGGAGGATTTAACTATTGAAGCATTTGGCAAGGCTTTTAAAAAACTTCATCAATACACACCCGATTATGCTTTCAGCACCTGGCTTTTTAAAATAGCCTCGAACAATTGCATTGATTTTATTCGAAAAAAGAAGAAATACACTTTTTCAATGGATCAAAATTATAATGATGAGGAGGAAGGAACTGAATTGGTTAGCCGTATTCCTTCTCAAACACTTGATCCGGAAGAAGAATTGGTTAAGAAGCAAAAAATAAAATTAATGCATGAAGTTGTTGACAAACTGAAACCGCATTACCGTACATTGATCGAACTGCGGTATTTCAAAGAATTTTCTTACGACGAGATAGCCGAAGAATTAAACCTTCCGCTTGGCACGGTGAAAGCCCAACTCTTCAGGGCAAGGGACTTTCTGTACCAGATTTTGAAAAATTCAAAGGAAAAGATTTAATTCTTTATCACTAATTTCTGTGTGAACCTGTTATCTCCCGAAATAAATTTCAAGATATATATTCCGGCAGGAATTCCTGTCAAATCCAGCCATACAACTTTTGACTTCTGATAAACTGATTGATTCAAAATAATTTTTCCAGCTAAATCAACTATTTTAACAGAACAAGGATTTTTAAATTCACCTGATATTCGCACCATTCCTGATGCAGGATTGGGCGAAACAGAAATTACAGGGACACTTTTATTCTCATGCATTGTTGTTTGGGGAAATACATAATCATCCAGATTAACATATTTTATTACGTTT
>JAIORT010000527.1 GCA_021107975.1 Bacteroidales bacterium
TGTGTGTCTCAATACAAAAAACATGAGTGTTTCATTTAATGTTAATCCTGCAAATTTACTATATTCCAGATATTCTTCTAATAAGCTATTTCAGGACGGGATTAAACACCCGTTTCAATAGTCCCGC
The DNA here is from genome assembly GCA_021107975.1 of Bacteroidales bacterium. GTDB lineage: Bacteria > Bacteroidota > Bacteroidia > Bacteroidales > JAADJA01 > JAADJA01. Next base: position 128 of record JAIORT010000527.1, read on the forward strand.
TATCATCATATTTCACTACGGCTTTTCTCTTCCATCTTCCCGAAAGATAATAAAAATACGATAACGACATCCCAATGAACCACCCTATTGGCGTTGCCCACCATATTCCGGTTTCTCCTATTTGCTGCGAAAGAAAATAAGCTATCGGAATCCTTGCCATCCACAAAGCAATTAGTGTAATAAACATTGGAATAAGTGTATCGCCCGCTCCCCGCATCACGCTATTATAAACAAAAAGTGTTGAAAACAAAATATAGAAAGAACTAACAATGATCAGGTAATTTGCGCCTATCTCTATCACATTGCTGTCAGTTGTAAATATGCTCATCAGACTCTTTGAAAACAGAATGGCAATCACTGTAATAGATACAGAAATTAAGGATGTCATTTTTAGTGTTGCCAAAAGCCCTGCTTTTACTCTTTCCGATTTGTTAGCGCCAAGGTTTTGCCCCACAAAAGCAGAAAGCGCTGCCGCAAAGTTCATTGCAGGCATAACAGCCAGCGAATCAATACGCATAGCTATTGTATAAGCAGCAATTACATCTGTGCCGAATAAATTCACTATCCATATCAGAGCCATCAATCCTAAAGCCACAAAAGTCTGCTGCAAACCGGAGGGTAAGCCAATCTTTATACTTTTATGAAATATTTCTTTATCAAATACCATATTAAATACAGATAGTCGTATTACCTTATGATATTTGTTCAGGTAAAGAATAGCTCCTATAAAAGTAACACCCTGTGAAATAACGGTGGCTATTGCCACACCGGAGATACCCCATTTAAACACTAAAACGAACAGTAAGTCTAAACCAATATTTGTTATAGTTGAAACAATAAGAAAATATAGTGGTGTCTTGGAATCTCCCAATCCCCTGAGGATAGCGGAAGTACCGGCAAATCCGAAAAAGAATATCAATCCTGAAAGGTAAATGTTCAAATAAAGGCTGGCATAAGGGATAACTTCTTCAGGTAATTGAATGAGCCTAAAAATATAACTACTGAATAATATTCCGAGAACACTTAAAACAATGGAGGCAAAAAACAGGAAAATATAAAGTGTGTCAATTGTTCGTTTTACCTTATCTATTTGTTTGGCGCCGAAATATTGGGCAATAATAATAGTTGCGCCCATACCAAAACCGAGCACTAATGATACCACGGCAAATATAATAGGAAAAGATGCGCCAACCGCTGCCAATGCTTGTTTGCCAATGAAATTGCCAATGATAATGCTGTCAACAATATTGTACATTTGCTGAAAAACATTACCAAGTAGCATTGGCGCTGCAAATTGCAGGATCAATTTACTTTCTTTTCCAACTGTAAGGTCTTTCATTAATTTAATTATTTTGCGAAGATATATTTTAAATTAAAATGATTTTTATACTTTTGCTCTCATTATTAAAACAAACTACAATGAATAACAAAACAATCAACCCACGGTTTATTTTTATTTTCACGATAATTTTAATTGGCGCTATTCTCAGGCTGATACCTCACTGGCCCAATTTTACGCCCATCGCTGCAATGGCATTATTTGGCGGAGCGTATTTTCAAAAAAAATATCTTGCATTTATCATTCCTCTTGCTGCAATGTTTCTCAGTGATCTTATTTTAGGTTTGCATAGCTATATGATTGCTGTTTACCTGAGCTTTGCAATTATTGTTGGTTTTGGCTTTATTTTGAAAAGCAGGATAAAAGTCGGGTCTGTATTACTTGCATCAGTCAGTTCATCCATATTGTTTTTTATTATTACCAATTTTGCCGTTTGGATTGGCAGCCCGTTTTACCCTCAAAATTTTATAGGTTTAATTGAATGTTACACAGCCGGGGTGCCTTTCCTTAATAACGGTGTTCTTGGCGACCTGTTCTACAATACGGTTTTCTTCGGAGGATTTTATTTTGC
>JAIORT010000261.1 GCA_021107975.1 Bacteroidales bacterium
TGGAGGTTACAGGATTTACAAATGTTGGTGCAATAACCCTGGAAATTAACTATCAGGAAACCCTCCTGCAATTTGACGACATTGAGTCAATACACAATGAACTTACCGATCATGGCTCATATCTATCCAATGGTGGCGGCGGGACTTACACCTTTAGCTGGACTGTTGACGGAGGTAACGGACAGGGTATTAATATTGACGACAATGATAAACTTTTTTATATCAAATTATTCTATATTACAGGAACTGCCGATATGCAATTCAACCATAGCAACTGTGATATATCCGATTGGGATGCTGTTTCATATAATGTTTCTTATAGTAACGGTTTGGTAAAAGGCGGGGTACAGGTGAATCTTAAAGTATTTTTACAAGGACTTTACAATACTGTTACCCATGAAATGAACAAAGCACAGGATTATGTGGGTGGTATATTTGTCGATAAGTTCGCGGGAACTGTAGTAGATGAGATATCTGTGGAATTGCATGATGCGACAAACTATTCAATAGTTCATTGTACAATATCAAACATTGAATTGAACCAGGATGGTACTGCAAGCTTTGAAGTACCGGAGCTTTATACAGGCTCATATTATTTAACAATAAGGAATCGAAATCATATTGAAACAGTATCAAAAAATATTGTTAGTTTTGCATCTGGATTTTCGTATGATTTTACTACAGCCGCAAATAAAGCATATGGAGATAATCAAACCGAGATGGAAACAGGAGTTTTTGGAATTTATGCGGGGGATGTTACGCAAGATGGTGTAATTAATATTGCTGATAGAGAATCAATAAATAATGACTATCTAATCACTTTAAAAGGATACTGCGTTACAGATGTAAATGGTGACGGTATTATTAATATCATAGACAGAGAAATTACCAATAATGCTTATTTAAACACAATAATAGCAATTTTACCATAGTAGAGAATTAACTTAAAAATTTAGAAAATATGAAAAACCAATACTATTTTACGGTCTTAATATGGTTCCTGCTTTATGGTCCCATTTTATATGCTCAGACTTATTCGTATGAAGCTAGGATGACTAATTTTGAGCAGGTTTCGGAAATGGAATTTCAATTTGATATTGAACTGCGAAATAATTCATCCAGCCCATTGGTTAATAAATGGGCATATAACTCTTCACAGTTCCAGATTGATATAAATACTGACCTGATGAACGGTGGCCAGTTTTCAAATACGTTACTTACAGTTGATAATACAAATTCTGATTTGGTTTCCGACCAGCAATTATCGGATGCAGATTTTTTCTATGCGGGTCCCAACACAGCATTAGCTACTAACTCACCATCCATGATCAATGGTTCTAAAGTTACCTTATTTGATGATAATAATTGGCGTACAATTGCTCGATTTTCTGTGCAATTGTTAAACGGTGCAGGAAATAATTATAATAATTTTGGCGATGTTAACCCCCAGTTTGCTTTTCGGGAACCTGATGTAATTGTCTTTAGGTGTGAATATACTTGGAGCGGTTTCCCGATAAACGCTTTTACACGAGATGGAAACGCATATCAGATAACGACTAAAACACTGACCATGGATGTTCCTGCTGACAGGGAACTGGCTGGATATTATTTTACCGGAACAGGTGATTTTGATGAGACAGCCCGATGGAATAATGCGCTGCTTGATCCTCCCGGGCACCCAAACCGGAATAAAGTACCTGGAAGTGCAAACAATGCAATTATTGATGGTACTTGTGCTACAACATCTGCTCAAACATTGGATCAATTGCAGGTTAAAAATGCTGCTGTTTTATCAGTTACAGCAGATGATCCGGTAACTGACGGACAACTAACTTTAAATGGTATTTTGTTTAATGATGGTCAGTTTATGGTTAATTCTACTGCCAATGGTGACGGTTCCTTTATTGATAACGGAACCATAAGTGGAACGGGAATAAATTATGTTGCACGTTATCTTACTTCGGAAAGGTGGCATTACGTCTCACCTCCTATTTCCGATGGCTTATCGGGAATATTTTATGATATTTATCTGAAA
>JAIORT010000202.1 GCA_021107975.1 Bacteroidales bacterium
CGAAGAAGCAAGGCACTCCGTGTCGAGTTGAACATCAGTTGCCAGATGCCGCCGAACAAAAGGATGAACTCTGACTGAAAAAGCCTGGCCGTTTTTTGGTTTCTACAAATTTTGTTGTTTATCGATTTTTTCTTCGCTTTATAGCCATATTTTGTTTGCTTTTTCATCAGGTTATCCTTGGATGTTCGATGAAAATGAAAAGAGGCATTATGAAAAAAACAGTATTAATCGTTTCAATATTGTTGTTAGCTTCGGTATGTTCATATGCTCAAGATCAGCAAAAAGATATGCTCGACCTTGCTGCCAAACTAGAATCATGCGAAGTCTACACCCAAAAATTTATCCATCCATTTACAGGAGAGTCTCTGGAAAGGAAAATAGAAGGACTTGTTGACGGCAAATGTTTATATATTGAAGAAATGCCAAATGGTGGCAAAATGGAATGTAGGTATTCTGTAGAATCAAGGAAAGCAGTTGCTCAATATTACAGAAACATAGCTAATGCTCAATCTTCTGGGACAAAGGTAGAATTGTCTTTGGGTGATGAAAAACAAGAAGCAAAATATACATACACAATAAACGGAAAAGAAGTTGAGAATCCACTACAGGAATGCCTGGATAATGGAACTTGTACTATTTCAGGCTACTAAAACATCATAAATCTATAAAATGGCGACCATCTATAGGGATAGGGACGCTCATCACGTGAAAGAAATTCCGCTCATATCCGAAATAGAGAAAGCGCTGAAGACAAATAAAAAGGCGTGGGAAAATTTCAACAATCTTGCCCCAGCTACAGAAAGCAGTATGTCGGCTGGTTAAGAAGCGCAAAAAAGCAGGAAACAGTGGAGAGACGGATAGAAGAAGCAATAAAGCTTCTTACGGAGAAAAAGAAACTGGGCATGAAATAGTTTTGAGATCAAGGCGCAACAAACACATCCAACGGTCAGCCAACCGCGTTGCTACGCTCTGCGGTTGCCTGCTGCTGATGGTCTTCTTTAACGGATGTTTTTCAATATCTAATACGGAACGGATAAAATCAAATGAAATAGCTGATTTCCCGGTATATGTTGTGGATCATGGCGGGCATACAGGTGTTGTGCTGGATAGAGAGTCAGCAAAGCAGCACCTCCCGTCTATAAATGAAGAGTTTGTTCATTCAAGGTATATTGAAGTAGGCTGGGGCGATGAGGACTTCTACCAGTCAAAGGAAAAAACAACAAAATTGAGAATGCGAGCTGTATTGTATCCTACAAATGCGGTGTTACGCGTTACTGAGGTGCCAATTGATCCTGAGAAGTATTATCCCAATATCGAGGTTAAGAAGTTAATGGTGACACGTACCGGATTTCGGAAAATGCTGTCATACATTTACAAAACATTTAAACGGAACAGTAATGGTAATCCTGTCAAAACCGGAAAGGGATTGCATGTTCATGATTTGTTTTATCAAGCCAAGGGAAAGTTTCATGTATTTAATACATGCAATACATGGACTGCAAAGATATTGAAGGAAGCTGGTTTACCGGTGTCCAGCTTCCTTACAATTACTTCCGGCGATATAATGAATCAAATACGCGACTACCGGCACAGTACACCAGAGAACCTGACAAACGAATGAATATGGTCATTATCAGGAAAATGACCAAGCCAAAGATCGTTGGTGTCAGGCATAGACAATTGGTAGAGAGTGGGCCGTCAAAGGTTTGACCGTGGGGTCGGGGAAATATATAACGTAGTTGACAAGCTTGAATAAATCCGGTCGACTTTTTCTACGCCGCAATTACTTGCCCTGTTAAATCTTCTTACCTGAAAAAATAGATCGCTCATGGGTCAAACGTAGAATTTGACCCCTTATTTCCTCTATTTCGAGTCAACCAGCGAAACATTCTGATTTGCTGGGACATATTTCCGCCGATTAAAGGCGGCAGGAAGATGTCCCCCGTTGGTTTTCTGCGTCTTATTATAAGTATTTTCTGATAAGGGCTCGCTAAAAAATAACTTGGCATTTTTGCATCCCAACTTCACCATATCT
>JAIORT010000464.1 GCA_021107975.1 Bacteroidales bacterium
ATATTTGCAAGTGTTGTTTGATTCAATACTCTTTAAAGATATTGTGAAAAGGTATCGTATCCGTTATCCCGGATCACTCGAAAACCTTGCTGCATGGCTGATATCCAATATTTCAGGTGAATTTTCGCTGAACTCACTGGCAAAGCAGACGCAGATATCAAGTGTGCATACCATCAGGAAATACCTTAACTATTTAGAGGAGGCATTTGTTTTCTTCACTTTATCGCGGTTTTCGTATAAAATTGCAGAACAACAGCGGTCAAATAAAAAAATTTACTGCTACGATAATGGATTTTTCAAGGCGAAAGCTTATCAGTTTAGCGAAGACCATGGAAAACTGCTTGAAAACACCATTGCAACAGAGCTAACGAAACGCTCATTGCTTGATGGTTCGAAGTTATTTTATTGGAAAAACAGAGATCATCAAGAGGTTGATTTTGTGATACAGCAAGGAACACAAATCACCGATTTGATTCAGGTTTGTTGGAGCACTGAACAACGGCGCACACACGAACGAGAGGTCAGGGCTTTATTAAAAGCCTCACGCGAATTGAAATGCAATCGCTTATTGGTAATCACTTATAGTGAAGAAAGCCGGGAAAAGTTCAGTTGGTTTGGTATTGATGGTGAAGTTGATTTCGTCCCGGCAAGGAAATGGTTACTAAAAAAATAAGCTCTAAAAAATCATACCAGGAATACTACCTCGCCACCTCCGGCAAACAATTAAACAATATTGATTTTCTAATGTTTATTCAATATACTAACTAAAAAATCCTTAAAATAATATTTTACCAGCTATAATCACATTCTTCCCAAAGTTTACGTTCTTCCTCTTCTGTAATATTCGCAGCTTCCCCGGGAGTATATTTTTCTGACGTCTTTTTGAACATACAGTCGCAAAAGTCGGCTGCAGTATTCTTCTCAACATTGTTAGCTGACATGAATTCCATACAGTTTGTTTTCCATTTGTCTTTTTGTTCTTCACTCCATGTATCGGCTTTTGAATTACTGTTGCAAGCATACATCAATGCTGCCCCGGCTATTACTAATATTAAAATCTTGATTTTTTTCATTTTATTTAGTTTAAGATTATTATCAAGACTTCAAAAATAAATATAAATTTACAATGATTTGAAAATATAATCAGGTGTTGACTATTTTTAAAATTTAATTATTCCTGTAATAGACTGATAAAGAGAATGAAAAAAATATATGGTGAATTTTGTTAAAAAATATTTATTAAAACACTTGACAAGTAAGTATAATTGTTATAATTTTGTAACAATTTCAAATATGATACTTTTATAATAATATTAATTAATTTAAAATGAAAATTGAAGACATTGCAGAATATTTAAAAAATAATGGAATAAAGCCATCTTATCAAAGAGTCAGGGTGTTTGAGTATTTGATTAAAAATAAAAATCACCCGACTGTTGATATGGTTTTTAGAGCATTAGTAGGCGAAATTCCTACACTTTCAAAAACAACAGTTTACAATACCTTAAAATTATTTGCAGAGAAAAATATTGTGATTGTTATAAATATTGAAGACAATGAAATAAGATACGATGCCGACACATCTGTTCACGGACATTTTAAGTGTGAGAAATGCGGGAAAGTCTATGATTTTCAGTTTGATGAAGAAAATCTAAATATTAAAACGATTGAAGGTTTTGATTTTCGTCAAACACACTTATATATAAAAGGTATTTGTAAAAATTGCAAAATGAATTATTAAAAAAAGGAGGGATTTATCATGACTAAAAGAACAGAACTTTACAAATGCGAAGTCTGTGGCAATATTGTGGAAGTAAAACATACCGGCGCTCGGGCGTTGGTTTGCTGTGGACAAAAAATGGACTTGCTTAAAGAAAATACAACTGATGCCGCTACCGAAAAGCATGTACCTGTTATTGAAAAAACAGAAAACGGATATAAAATCACTGTCGGTGAAGTTGAGCATCCTATGGTAGATAAACATTATATTGAATGGATTGAACTGATTACTGAAAATGAAGTTTATACAAAAT
>JAIORT010000077.1 GCA_021107975.1 Bacteroidales bacterium
CTTGCGATCATTTTGTCTCAAACAGCTTTTTTTACAAAACCGGTGGTTGCAGAAATGAGACCAAAACAAATTCTTGTAAAAGCAGATCAGGCCAGGGGAAATGTGGAAGGTATCGAGTGGAAGATCAAACTGGAATCTATCGAGAATGGTCGCGAGCAATCCAGGGGTCTCAGGGTTAAAGCCTGCAACCTGAATTCCCTTGCAGAATTTCTTTCGCCGCCAAAGGTAAAGGGCAGAAAACTTTTGATGCTTGACCGAAACATGTGGTTTGTAAAACCAGGCTTGAGGAAACCGGTGCCCATATCTCCCAGGCAGAAACTGATGGGGGGCGCATCCAATGGAGATATTGCTTCCACAAATTATGCCGGCGATTATGAACCTGCATCGGTATCGGATGATACAGTAAATGGTGAACCCTGCTATCTTCTTGATCTTAGAGCAGCCGATAAAAAGGTTACTTATGACCGGATAAAGTACTGGGTTTCAAAAAAACGCCTTATCGGAGTCAGAGCAGAATTTTTCACAGTATCAGGCAAGATGTTCAAGTCTGCTGCATTTGAATATGAAAACAACATCATGGTCAAGGACAAACCACAACTCTTTATTTCCAAAATGGTTATTACAGATGCAATAGTAAAAGAGAATATTACTACCATGACTTACGAAAAAGTAAAAATTAAAAAAATACCGGACTCAACCTTTAACCTTAACCTTTTGGTAAGATAAAGCACGAATCTTGAATAAAATGAAAAAAATTTTTTGTATTATAACCGGATTCCTTTTTATTGCATGTCTGCTGCTGTTGCCGATCTCTTCCACGGCTGCGGAACTGAGCAATAATATGGAAAAGGTGGAAGAATTAAATTCTTCTCTGCTTTGGGACGAACTGTCAGAAGGTTTTGACTATAGCTTTAGATTCCTGACTTTTGGTACATACCAGGATGTGGCGGAATCTACCCAGAACCCTGATAATGATTTTTTAAAAATCCCTCGCTATATCGCCGAGCTTGATGTCCGCCCTGATTTCAGTTTAAACTTCAGGAGGCTGGAGCTTAGCGCCAAACCCAGAATGAACCTTGAATACAAGGTGTGGAAAGATGGAACCCAGGAAGGGAACGATGACTGGGAGGATGACTGGTTCATCAACGAATGGCTGGCCAGGATTCGACTGACCGAAAACCTGTTTGCTTCCTATGGCAGGGAAAATCTACAGTGGGGCCCATCATTTCTTTTTTCCCCTTCCAATCCTTTTTTTACTGACAATGGTCGCAGCAACCCCAAACAGGAAGTGCCGGGAATGAATTTTGCGCGGCTTGTCTGGCTTCCATCCATGACCTGGACGGTCTCTTTCATCGCCAATCTGGACAAAGGACGACAGGAATATGAAGTCCAGGAGTTTGAAAAGGTTTATGCAATGAAGCTTGATTATTCAGGCAAGGAAAGCTATGCAAGTATGATCCTGTCACACCGGAAAGAAGACAGAACCAGGCTGGGGGCCTTTGCAGGCAAAACAGTTTCTGATGCCTTTTTAATTTACGGGGAAGGGGCCTTGTCCAAAGGCTCCAATGCCCTCTATCCTGTAGAAACAAACAATCCTTTTGGTGCATCCATGGAACCGGTGGAAGATGAAGATTCATCACTAAGGGGGAGCATCCTGGTTGGAGGATCCTATACTCTTGAAATTGGTCCCACATTAACGCTCGAATATCTCCATAACGGTTTTGGGTATAATGACAGGGAAGCATCACTTTACTACCAGTTAAGGCAGGAAGCTTCAGATGCCTACGTTTCTACCGGCCCCCTTGCAGATCTGTCCAGATTGACCTTAAGCCGGACAGCAGATCCGGGGTTGAGATTTTTAAGGCGCAACTACATTATGCTCCAGTATCAACACAACGAAATTATGGATGTACTCAACCTGACTTTTCGCTGGACCCGGAATTTAGATGACGGCTGTGGACGGTTAATATTGATTGCAGAATACTTCCTTGGAGATCATATCCAGCTTTTTTCCATAGGAACCATCAATGG
>JAIORT010000132.1 GCA_021107975.1 Bacteroidales bacterium
GTTTGCTGCAAGAATCAGACATTTCCGCCAAAGTACGACAATTGTGCTCTTCCGACCCCCCTTCAGCCTAAACAACTTCAGCCTGACTGCGTGAGTAGCTACTAATATATTAATATTGCATTGTATTTAATGCAAAGGCAAGAATTATATAATCATAGCAAGATAGGGGGAAGCGGGAATGTTGGAGCTACAAATGTGGGAGAAAAAGCGAGCTGAATGTACGTCTTTTCATTGTGCCAAATGGTCTTATCGATTCAGACGTATCTTATTCGGCCAACAGCCACTTCCAGGCCGGTACGATTTCGAGGCGCTTATCGGATAGATCTTCATCCAGCCAGGTTACGATGGTACCACGTTTCAGACCAAGTTCATCCATAGCCGACAACAATGCGCCGACTTCCCGTTTTTGCGTATCCGGATCGTGAATATCCCAGCAGACCTGGATAAGCCGGTATTCACCTCTACCTTTCGCAGACAGTACAAAATCAACTTCGACTCCGTTTTTGGTAACGTAATACTCAGGCGCAAGTCCCTGTCTGCGAAAATGCATGTAAACAAGATTCTCAAGCAGAGCTCCCCGATCTCTCATCATGCGAAGGGACATGGCTTCCAAAAGCCCTGAATCAATAACATAGATCTTTTTCGGATTCACTCGTCGGGCTCTTTCCGAGCGTGAGTGTATTTGCACCTGGTAGAAAAGAAAGGTGTCTGTGAGATGAGCTATGTAATCATATAGACTGTTTTTTGTGCAGGCAATACCTTGGCTCCTTAAAGAATTATAGAACTTGTTTATGCTAAAGCGCGTTGCCGGGGCGCTCATAATATGCTTCATAAGAGATCTTAGGGCCAATGTCTTGGTAATCGAGTGTCGCTCTATAACATCACGAAGGATCACGACATCCAGATAGTTTCGCAGCACATCGCGCCTTAACTCATCGTCAAAAGTTTGAACTTCAGGGAATCCACCTATCTTGATATACTGACTAATCAGATTTTGCAGCATCGCCCTTGTTTTGGAACCAAACCGCTGGCCTGATTTCAAAATAACTTTTTTAAAGCTCAAAAATTCTCTGAAACTAAAAGGGAATATCTCTGTGGTGAGCGACCTGCCCCGCAAACTGGTAGCTATTTCTGTGCTGAGGAGTTTTGACGATGAACCGGTCACACAGACCGACAATTTCTCGGTGTCAAGCACCCGTCGGACAAACTTGTCCCAACCTTCGATTCGCTGGACCTCATCAAGGAACAAATAACACTGCTTGCTTTTAAACGCAGGGAACTTGCGATAATATGTTTCTAATATAAGTTGAAAGTCATTAGCGGAAAATGGGAGCAGGCGCTCATCTTCGAAGTTCAAGTAGAGCAGACGCTCCTTCTCCAACCCCTTTTCCAGCAACTCCCGCATTTGCTGATAACAGAACCATGTCTTGCCGGATCGCCTCATGCCGATTACAACGTTGGCTTTGCGTGGCACCCATACCATTGACTGATGGCGCAACATTAGCTCAGGCAGTGCACGTTCATGAAAGTCATCGATTAATATATCAAGGATATTTTTCATGCTGCCACCTTATCTCTTTTTAAGAGATAAATCAACATAATTTTATCTTGTTTTTCGAGAAACTTTGATTGAATTTTTGCAAAGCCGTCAATAGTTTATATCGCCAAAAAGTAACTATTGATTTTCTTTTGCGATTTTTTTGCCACGTTTAACAAATAAACTCGCAGCATCTCCAGTTTTCTTTCTATTTTTAAACAAATCCCGAAAGAAACAGATGGGCTGAACATATCCTGATACCTTCTTTTGCGATTAGATCCATATCATCTACAAATAATACCTGTGTTGCCTGCACGGAAGGGAAGCGAGTCTTCAAATAGTTGAGCGACCGGCTGATATCTCAGCCGGAGGGAGCATCTTCGGATAATTAGACAAATGCAAAATTCTTCAGCAAGAAGTTTTCATTATTCAAAAAGATCAGAGTGAGTGCCTGTTCTTTCAAAAATGATTTCATTTTCCATTATTTTGTAGA
>JAIORT010000542.1 GCA_021107975.1 Bacteroidales bacterium
TGTTTCGGGTTTCATGTTTCATGTTTCAGGTTTTAGGACGGGATTTGACATTTCTCAAACTCCATACTTTCTTTTTTCGCCAAACTGTTCTAAAAGCCGGTTAATTTCATGTTTAAGTTCAATTATACGACCTTCTCTTCCGAGAGTCGCCTTATAATAAACCTCAAGTTCCCTTAATCGTTTTTTTAATTCCTTTTCTGCATTTTTTAGTTTGGTTATATCTATAAAATTTTCAAGGAGGCAATTACGACCATTAAGAGTTATAGGAATAACCGTTTTTTGTATGGATATAATTTCACCTTTAGTATTTATAATTTCACGTTCTGAATTATCCATATTCTGACCTAAGTCTATGATAGGACACTTTCCAATTTCAACCGGGCAGATATATTTGTGGCATATTTTACCTATAATTTCTTCTTTAGGTGCTCCAATCATTTGTGCAGCCATGGGATTGATATCAATAATAATATAATTTTCCGTATCAATAATTACAACGCCTGCATGCAAATGATTTAATATTATATTTAATCGTTTATTACTTTCCTGCAATGCCTTCTCTGCTTGTTTTCGTTCTGTAATATCGTTATAGTTTGATAACAGATATTTAGATTGCTCTTTTTCGTCTAAAATAATTGAACATATCATTTCTGCCGGAAAAACAGAACCATCTTTTCGTTTTACAGGGATTTCGCCTTTCCATTTCCCGCCTGACAATAATTCCGGTATAACTTCTTCATGCAATCGCTTTTTTCCATCTTCATCGGAGAATAAGAATAGTGATTGTCCGATTATTTTGCTGTCATCTTCAAAACCGCTCATGGCAAGAAGACCCGGGTTAACGTATTCTATTTTTCCTTGTATATCTGTTATAATAATTGCTTCAGGAGTAGTTTCAACAATTTTGGATAATTTGACTATTTCTTCCTCTGCCTGCTTTCGTTTAATATGTTCTTCTGCTTCCTTAATCGCACGTTTAATAACAGGACCCAAACGAGACAGCTTGTCTTTAAGCACATAATCTATTGCCCCTGCTTTCATACATTCAACAGCAAGCTCTTCGCCTATTGTGCCGGAAACGAGAATAAGCGGAATATCCGGCGCTGTTTGCTGTTGCAATCTTATGGCAGTCATGCCGTCAAAGGAAGGGAGATTATAATCTGATAAAATAATATCAGGTTTTTTTGCAAGCGCTTTTTTAAATGATTTTTTCGTTTCAACTCTTTCCCATTCAAAAATAAAGCCTTCTTTTTTAAGCTCCTTAACCATTAATTCAGCATGGTCAGGATTGTCTTCCAGGATTAACAGGTTTAAATTTTGTTTATTCATATCTTTATTAGTTTCGTGTTTCAGGTTTCGTGTTTCAGGTTTTGGGACGGGACTTGACATTTTTCAAACTCCATATTTTCTATTTTCGCCAAGCCGTTCCAAAAGCCGGTTAATATCATGTTTAAGTTCAATTATCCTTTCTTCTCTGCCCATAGTAGCTTTATAATAAATTTCAAGTTCGCTTAATCGTTTTTTTAATTCTTCCTCTGCCTGCTTTCGTTTTCTAAGCTCTTCCGCTTCCTTAATCGCACGTTTAATAACAGGGCACAGACGAGAGATCTTGTCTTTAAGTACATAATCTGTTGCCCCTGCTTTTACACATTCAACAGCAAGTTCTTCGCCTATTGTGCCGGAAACGAGAATAAGCGGAATATCCGGCGCTGTTTGTTGTTGCAATTTTATGGCAGCCATGCCGTCGAAAGAAGGGAGCTTATAATCAGATAAAATAATATCAGGTTTTTCAGCAAGTGCTTTTTTAAATGATGTTTCTGTTTCAACCCTTTTCCATTCAAAAACAAAGCCTTCTTTTTTAAGTTCTCTGACTATTAATTCAGCATCATCAGAATTGTCTTCCAGGTTTAAGATGTTTAAATTTTGTTTATTCATATTTTTTATTTTAAGTTTCAGGTTTCGTGTTTCATGTTTCGTGTTTCAGGTTTCAGGTTTCAGGTTATTTTGTATTTACCATTGAATGAC
>JAIORT010000338.1 GCA_021107975.1 Bacteroidales bacterium
CCGACAATTGTTTTAACATCGCTGCTGTAGCCGTACTGGACACAGGAGAACACGTAACCCACAAGCGAGCTGTCAGCAGAATAACCTTCATAAAAAAGCACTGAATTGCTATCTGAAACGGATTTAAAGAATTCAGCATCGGGAAGAACCAGTCTGCGTGCTGCCTCTTCGGCTTTAAGTTTATTTTCTGCAATGAGCGGTGCGGTTTGTTGATAAATAAAAGCAAGAATCGCACCCGAGATCACACAAATGACCAGCAAGACAAGCGTAGGACGAATAAAATCTTTCATACTATCCTCAAAAATATATAAATTATGTTTTGGATTTCTTTCTATACCCAAATGGTTTTGAAGGGGTTAACTTATCAATAAGAGGTGTGGCAATATTCATGATAAGAATTGAGTAGGAGACACCTTCTGGATAACCTCCCCATGTACGGATCACGACTGTAAGCAGTCCACATCCAATGCCAAAGATAAGCCGTCCTTTTTTTGTAACAGGAGATGTGACCATATCAGTAGCCATAAAGAATGCTCCGAGAATAAGACCGCCTGAGAAAATGTGGAATAAAATCGGACCGGAGAAAAGACCATCGATCCCGCCGATCATCCAGCTCAGGAAAGCAACAGTTCCGATATAACCGATGGGTATTCGCCATTCGATATAATGCTTGTATACAAGGATGGCAGCTCCCAAAATTAGTGCTGCTGCTGACACCTCGCCAATACATCCTCCGATGTTGCCCCAGAAAAGGTCTTTGATATAATCCAAGGAAGAAAGCTGGTGAAATATGGTTCTGGCAGAGTCTCCGGCAGTTCCTGCAATGATATCTCCACGAACCTGCTGGGCCAAATTTAGAGGTGTGGCAGAGGTTATGAGATTTTGAAGCTGGGCGTCTCCACCGGTTATTAAAGTTTCCTTGAGTCCAGAAACAGTTGAGATGCCGGAACTTGCAAGCTTTGTTGCCCAGCCGGTTGTCATTTGCACGGGCCATGATGCCATAAGGAATGCCCGTCCTAGAAGCGCGGGATTCACGGGATTGTATCCCAATCCACCAAAAATCTGTTTTCCAATAGTTATCGCAAAAATTGAACCAACTACAGGAATCCACCACGGAGTAAGAGGAGGAAGATTGAAAGCAAGGAGCATTCCGGTAACTACAGCACTTCCGTCAGAGATCGTAATTGGTTTTTTTGTTAAAAATTGAACAAGAGCTTCTGCTCCAACCGCAGCAACTACTCCAAGGATGGTTATCCAGATAGATCGCCATCCGAAGAAAAGGTACGCAGCAATGAGAGCCGGCAGAAGAGCGATAACAACAGTCCACATCACGCGACGAACATTTACTTGTTCGTGCAGGTGCGGAGAAGAAGAAATATTCACTAAACTCACGTTAGAAACCTCCAAAAACTATTTATCTTGGCGTTTAAGTTTATTAGCTTCAATTTTGCCAATCTTGATCCATTGAACAAGCTGAATATGAGACGGGCAAACATAGCTGCAGGAACCGCATTCAATACAGTCGAGAACACCCAATTTCATGGCTTCTTCATATTGTCCGTTCTTAACTTTATCGGCAATAAATGTCGGCAAAAGATCCATCGGGCAGGCATCGACACAACGTCCGCAACGCAAACAAGGAGCTTCTGTGGTATCAACTACTTCTTTTTGTCCCATGAAAACAAAACCCGAAGTAGTTTTGGTTACTGGAGCTTCCAAGTCGGGAAGTGCAAATCCCATCATAGGACCACCGGAAATTATTTTACCAATGTCCTCGGATGTGCCGCCGCAGAATTCAAGCAATTGAGAAAGAGGTGTTCCAATGGGCACTTTCAGGTTTTTTGGTTCTTTGACTATGGAACCGCTTATTGTTGTAATTCTCTCAATAAGTGGTTTATGATAACGCAGGGCTTCATATATTGCAAATGCTGTTCCAACATTTTGAACTACAACACCTACATCCATTGGAAGTCCGCCGGCAGGCACTCTGCGTTTTGTGGCAGCATAGATCAGCTGCTTTTCTGC
>JAIORT010000174.1 GCA_021107975.1 Bacteroidales bacterium
TTTTTCTTTTTTGAAAAGCATTCTATTTCAAAACAGTATTTTTGAAAAAACTTTTAATGATACTAAAGAAAACAAACAGATTAATACCAGAACATATTAAGTTTCTTTTTGCAACTTATCTTACCGGTATTTTGTTTTTTACTGTTTTCAGGCTTATACTCTTAATAACTGAAACCCATCGTTTGGCTGACTTACCCGGGCAGGATACCTTGACTCTGATTATCAAAGCCTTTTTTATGGGATGGCGTTTCGATACTGTTATTTCGGGTTACCTTTTATCACTTCCCTTTGTTATACTCTTAGTTACATCATTATTTAGAGTAAAATATAAAATTGTATTCAAAATTCTTTTCTGGTACATTTACCTGATATATGTTGTGGCATTTTTTATTTGTGCAGCCGATATCCCTTACTTCAATCAATTTTTCTCACGGTTTAATATATCAGCTTTTGCATGGACAGGAACACCGGGCTTTATGGTAAAAATGATAGTACAGGAGATAAGTTACTGGTGGACAGTTATCCCTTTTTTAATCGTCTGTTTCATTTTTTATAAAGTCCTTAAAAAAATCATCATCCGATATTTGTATCCCGGTACAAGCCGGGACGTAAACAACAATACTTTGTTCCTCCTTAGGAACGTTGGTATTTCATTGCTTTTCGGTTTGATTATGTTTGCCGGTATTCGCGGACGACTTAGCAAAAAATCTCCAATCAGAGTAGGTACAGCTTATTTCAGCAATTATGCCTTCCCGAATCAGTTAGGCTTAAACCCTGTTTTTACTTTGATGAGAAGCTATCTGAATTCCATTAAAGAATCGAACAAAGGCATTCAGCTTATTGATAACAATATTGCAATCAGCAATGTTAAAAAATTCCTGAACTTCAGAACTTATGAAGAGCAGATTTCCCCAATAGCAAGGCAAATCATGCCTGATTCTGTTTCCGAAACTAAGCATAATGTGATAATAGTGATAATGGAGAGTATGAGCGCCGCAAAAATGGGCAGGTATGGAAATAAAAATAATCTGACTCCTTACCTTGACAGCTTAGCTGAAAACGGGTATTCATTCGACAATACTTATACTTCCGGCATTCATACGTTTAGCGGTGTTTATAGTACCTTGTTCTCTTTTCCTACGATACGCAGGCAACATCCGATGGCAGGTGTGGACATGCTTAAATACCATGGTATTGGAACCGTTCTGAAACAAAATGGTTACTCAACAATATATTTCACCACACACGACGACCAGTTCGATAACATAGGCGGGTTTCTTAGCGCAAATGATTTTGAAAGGATTGTATCACAAAAAAATTTTCCATCCGCAAAGGTATTAAGCACACTCGGCGTCCCCGATGATTATCTTTTTGAATTTTCAATACCAACATTAAACGAGTTACACAAAAACAATAAACCATTTATTGCTGCATATATGACTGCCAGTGATCATGGACCATACATTATCCCTGAATATTTTTCGCCGAAACAGGGGGATATCAAAAAACAAATTATAGAGTACGCTGATTGGTCAATCGGTAAATTTATTGAACTATCCTCAAAACAACCCTGGTATAATAATACTTTGTTTGTATTTATTGCCGACCACGGAAGCGCTATGAATTCAACTTATGATATGCCTCTGAATTATCATCACTCACCTCTGATATTTTTTGCACCGAAAATTCTTAACGAGAATAAATCTTTTAATTGTATTGGCGGGCAAATTGACATTTTCCCGACAGTAATGGGATTATTAAAATTGCCTTATGTAAATAATACTCTTGGAATAGACCTGTTAGAAGAAAAGCGTCCGTTTATTTATTTTAATGCTAATGATAAATATGGTGTAATAGATGATGAATTTTTCCTTGTTGTCCGCGAAAACGGATTAACATCACTTTATAAGTACAAAGAAAAGGATACTAAAAATTATATTGATGAGTTCCCTGAAAAAGTTGACCAAATGAATAATTATGCTAAATCGAATATACAGGTTGCACAGTGGTTGATTGAAAATAAA
>JAIORT010000131.1 GCA_021107975.1 Bacteroidales bacterium
ACAAAATGCCTTACATCTGTTGTAACTTAACCCTATATTAATCGTCAAATCTTATAACCATCAATAAGTAATTTTCAAATGAAAAAAGTGAAAACTGCCCTGACATTAGTATTACTGATTTATTTATTTGTTGAAAACAGCATTGCCCAGGAATATTTTCAGCAAGAAGTAAATTATCGGATTGAAGTAAAGTTGAATGATGAAAATCATTCCCTTTCTGCTTATGAAGAAATAGAATACATCAATAACTCCCCTGAAAACCTGGAGTTTATTTATTTCCATATCTGGCCCAATGCTTATGATAACAACGAAACCGCTTTGGCAAAACAAAAATTTGAATCCGGGGGCAAAAGAAAGTTTTTCAGAGTGGAAGAACAAAGGGGATATATTGATTCGCTCGATTTTAAAGTAAACGGAAAGCCTGTTAACTGGGAGTATGACGAGCAGCACATTGATATTTGTAAGATATATCTTGATAAACCTTTAAAAAGCGGT
The DNA here is from genome assembly GCA_021107975.1 of Bacteroidales bacterium. GTDB lineage: Bacteria > Bacteroidota > Bacteroidia > Bacteroidales > JAADJA01 > JAADJA01. The sequence continues at coordinate 496 of JAIORT010000131.1, forward strand.
CAGAGTATAAAGATAAGTACACCGTTCAGACTTAAAATACCGAAGGGTGTTACCTCACGGCTCGGACATATTGATCAGTCGTATCAAATAACTCAATGGTATCCCAAACCTGCGGTTTATGACAAATTTGGCTGGCATCAAATGCCTTATCTGAGCATGGGTGAGTTTTATTCCGAATTCGGATCGTTTGATGTTTCAATAACTGTTCCTGAGAACTATATTGTAGCTGCTACGGGCAACCTTCAAAATGAGGATGAAATTGCCCGGCTGAAGAAAAATGCAGATGAAACAAGTAAAATGGAAGAATTCGATATGGAAAATAAAGAATTTCCTCCTTCGGAAAAAGAGTTTAAAACTCTCAGGTATTCGGAAAGCAACATTCACGACTTTGCCTGGTTTGCCGATAAAAGGTTTCATATCCTGAAAAGCAAGGTTCAGTTACCTCATTCGGGAAGGATAGTTAATACCTGGGCTTTTTTCCCTAACCATAACGCTGATTTGTGGGAAAAAGCAACCGAATATATTAATGACGCTCTTTATTATTATTCACTTTGGTATGGCGATTATCCTTATGATAACTGTTCTGCCATACATGCCCCGATAAGCGCAGGCGGCGGAATGGAATATCCTACAATCACCGTAATCGGCGGGTCTCCCACAGCTATGGCGTTGGAAATGGTTATTATGCATGAGGTGGGTCATAATTGGTTTTATGGAATATTAGGTTCAGACGAAAGAGAACATCCCTGGATGGACGAAGGCATAAATACCTTTAGCGAAATGAGATATTTTCGGACAAAATACCCCGATAACAGATTATATAAAATGTTGTTTAAGAAAGAAAAGCCTGCCAAATTGTTAGGAATAGCAGATTTGAATTATAAGTCTTTGCATGAAACAGATTATTTATTAAATTCCAGGAGAAATCTTGACCAACCGTTTTCTTTGCCTACCAATGATTATTCGTTTTCTAATTATGGTGGGATGGTGTATTCGAAAGCAGGTATTGTTTTTATTTATTTGTTAGATTATCTTGGTGAAGAAAAATTCAATGAGATAATGCAGGATTATTATGAAACCTGGAAATATAAACACCCTTATCCCGAAGACTTGCAAAAAATATTTGAAAAGCATGTTGACGAAGATCTATCCTGGTTTTTTGATGATCTTTTTCAAACCACAAAAAAAATTGATTATAAAATATGCAGGTTAAAGGATAATAAGGTATTAATAAAAAACAAAGGACAAATAGCCTGTCCCCTTTCGATTTACGGTTTAAATGAAGATACGGTAGTCTTCCATGAATGGTACGATGGTTTTAAGGGCAGGGAATGGTTAACATTATCAAATAGAAGTGAAATTGATTTCCTGACAATAGATTATCCGGGAAGTATTCCGGAATTATATAAGCAAAATAATTATTTAAGGACTTCAGGTGTTTTAAAGAGAACCGAACCTTTGCATCTAAGTTTAATCGGACTTATTGAGAAACCAAACCAAACCCGGATCAACATACTGCCTG
>JAIORT010000983.1 GCA_021107975.1 Bacteroidales bacterium
TTTTAAAAACCTTTCAAGTCGAAGTAGGCTATAGGGCAGAGACTTGAAAGGTTGAAGAAGGACAGATAAAGACGCACGGCTGTGCGTCTCAACAATATAAAAAAAGATAATATGAAAACTACAATTGGCGGGTATCATGGACATTTACTCAGAGTTAACCTGAGCGAGCATTCGTATAAAACAGAAGAAATACCTGAGAAACTTTTAATAGATTATATAGGAGGCAGGGGGCTTGGTTCTAAAATCTTATTTGATGAAACTCCTGCTAATGTTGACCCTTTGGGACCTGAAAACAAACTCCTTTTTCTTACCGGGCCTCTAACCGGTATTAATGCACCGACAACAAGCCGTTTTTCAGTAGTAACTAAATCACCTCTTACAGGTACTGTTGGTGGCTGCTCATCTGGCGGGCATTTTGGTAATGATCTAAAATCGACAGGATATGATGTTTTATTAGTGGAAGGCATATCAGATAAACCATGCTATTTATACATAACTGATAATAAGGTTGAAATTCGTGATGCTTCGGAACTTTGGGGCAGGAATACTCATGAAACCACTGATATATTATTAGCAGAAACCGATACTGATGCAGGAGTTGCATGTATTGGTCCGGCTGGTGAAAATAAATTGCGTGTAGCTGCTATTATGAACGAAAAGAACCACGCTGCCGGCAGAGGAGGACTTGGCGCTGTGATGGGATCAAAAAAACTTAAAGCTGTTGTTGTTCGTGGTAATAATAAAACCCCGTTTACGAATAAAGCTGTTGTTGAAGATGCTATTAAAAAATGGCGTACATTTATTGGGGAGGCACCATTAACAAAAGACGTTCTGAAAGAATACGGAACACCTGCCCTTGTAAAAGTTATTAATCATTATGGGGCATTCCCTACAAAAAATTTCCAGGAAGGTTTCTTTGTTGATGCAGAATCGATTTCTGCAGAAACGTTAAAAGAGCTGTATTTTGTAAAAAGAAAACCCTGCGCCGGTTGTCCGATAGCCTGTGCCCGGATTACACAAACACCCGAAAGAGAAGGCAAGGGTCCGGAATTCGAGACTATCTGGGCTTTTGGAGCTTTATGTGGAATAAATGACCTTGAAAAAATAATTCATGCAAATTACAATTGTAATGAGTATGGCATCGACACTATATCAACAGGGAATACAATTGCCTGCGCTATGGAATTATCAGGGAAGGGATATTTCACTGATAAAGCTTATCAGCAGATCAGAAAAGACCTTGGGCGGGATCTTAGGTTTGGTGATGCGGAAGCAATTGTCAGGTTCAGTGAACTTATAGGAAAAGCCGAAGGATTCGGGAAAGAAATGGGTATGGGTAGTGCCTGGCTGGCTGAAAAATACGGACATCCGGAAATTGCAATGCACGTAAAAGGATTGGAATTGCCTGCTTATGATCCGAGGGGATTTCATGGAATGAGCATTTCTCTCGCTACCAATAACAGGGGAGGATGCCATCTTCGTTCATACCTTATCAGCACCGAAGCTCTGACTACTCCTTTTGCCGTTAACAGGTTTGAATCAAAAGGTAAACCCGGATTAACAAAACTATATCAGGATTTAACAGCTACAATTGATTCAATGGTCGCCTGCCTGTTTACTTCCTTTGCTTTGAATCCTGACCTCTATGCAAATTTGGTTGGCTCTGTTACAGGAATTGAAATGGACGGAAAAGCCTTACTAAAAACAGGAGAAAGGATATGGACTATTGAGAAGTTATTTAATTTACGGGAAGGAAAATCACGTAAAGATGATACACTTCCGAAACGATTACTAAATGAGCCGCTCACTTCCGGACTATCAAAAGGATATAAGATTAGATTTAAAACAATGCTTAATGAGTATTACCAGGTTCGTGGCTGGACTAATGAAGGGATACCTACTACTGAAAAGCTTGCAGAGCTTGGGCTAAGTGAGGAGGGGAAGTTTTTGTAAAATGTTATTATTATCCGCAGGTTTGTCCAATCAGGATTGCAAATCCTTTTTGTCTGTTTCCCT
>JAIORT010000992.1 GCA_021107975.1 Bacteroidales bacterium
ATTGATATTCTTTTCCCATCAGAAACCGCTTCTTAGCATGTGTAAGAAAAAGGTAATTTTTTGCCCGGGTCATACCAACATACAAAAGCCTTTGTTCTTCTTCAATATCATTATTAAACCTTGCAGGTTTTTTCCAACCCGTAAGGTTTAAATTGGAATAGTTATAAGGCAAGAGACCATCCTCACATCCGGCAATAAACACACAATTAAATTCCAGCCCTTTTGAAGCGTGAAGAGTCATTATGTTGACCGCTTCAATATTGGGTTTCCAGATATCGATGCCGGTTCCCAGCGAAATAAAATTAAAAAATCGTTCCGTGTCATTTTGCGATTCCAAAGCAAGTTCTTTAAGACGGTTGAAAGCAAGTTCATTTTTTGCTTTTTCTTTTTCAAAGTATTTTTCAATGATAAAATCAATTATCCGCGTTAATGACTTCTCTTTAAGATTTTCGTGCAGATATACTAATTCAGCTTCCGTTATAATTTTCTTTTTGATTAATCTTTTTTTTCGCAGAAAATTCTGAGGAGAAAAAACTGACTGTAACAGATCGGTAACCGACCTTACCGGTTCCTGTTTTAGAAAAGATACCTCTCCGATTTTCTGATAAGGAATATTATGGTCTTTAAAAGCTTTTTCAATGGCATTCATTTGTTTTCCTATCCTGCATAAAACGGCAAAATCGGATAAGCTTTCTATTTCCTTTTCTTTGTTTCCTTCTGCCACGCTACTGTCCATTGAGAAAAATCCCACACCGCCTATCATCTGCTCAACAGTCCGGGCAATAAATTCTGCCTCGCTCTTTTCAGTTGCATTTTCAGAGATATTTATTTTTACACCTTTTTGCAAACCCTCTAAAAAACCGGAATGGCTGCTTAATATATTTCCTGATGCCTGAAGTATGGAATCCGAACAGCGATAGCTTTTCTTTAGCTCATAGATGGTTGCTTTCGGATAATCCTCTTTGAACTGCCGTATATACTGCACATCAGCTCCGCGGAAACCATAAATCGCCTGGTTAGGGTCGCCGATGACAAACAGGTTGGCATTTTCATCAGGCATTAACAGCCTGATCAATTTATATTGGACATAATTCACATCCTGATACTCGTCAACTAATATCCATTGCAGCTTTTGTTTGTATTCTGATAGAATTTCGGGAGTTTTTTCAAAAAGATTTACCGGCAGGTTCATAAGGTCATCAAAATCAAAGGCATTTATTTTTATCAGGAATTCATTATATTGCTTATAAATCAGGGCAATATCCTTATCTGAAATATCTTCTTCTGATTTTATATGCTGCTTCAGGTTTGAAATACTCTCCGAAATATTAGCAATTTCAGATTTATCAATACCTAATTCCAATAAAATTTGTTTTTTATTTTCCTCATCTATTATTGAAAAGTTCTCTTGCCGACTTGTTTCAGCAAAATATTTTTTCAGAACAGACAATCCGAAAGCATGAAATGTAGAAACACGAATACTTAATGCCTCCTTTCTATCACCTAATAAATCAGCAAGCCGTTCTCTCATTTCATTAGCGGCTTTATTGGTAAAGGTAACTGCGAGGATGTTTTTAGGATTAACTCCGAAATTCTGAATTAAGTTGGCTATTCTTGTTGTAAGCACTTTAGTCTTTCCTGTACCCGGGCCTGCCAGAATCAGAGCCGGACCTTTGTGGTGTCTGACTGCCAGCATTTGCTCCGGATTTAGTTCCTTTGTCAGCTCAGGTATCTGATTAAATAAATCGGGACTTGCTTCTGAAATTACTTCCTCTTTGCACGGCGGGTTTTCCTCCTTCAATTTTCTATAGGCTTTTATGTCGAAACTAATTAATGGTCTTGGCTGATTGCTGTTTTTGTAATTTTCTTTTGGTTCGGCAAACATCGCTTCCTGCGAAGTAAAATCTTTACTTTCACCTTCTTTAAAAACCTTAATCACACCGTATTCTCCATCAAAACCTTCACTTATGTAAACCTCTCTGTTCCTCATCCGCCGGATAGCTTCGGTAATAA
>JAIORT010000254.1 GCA_021107975.1 Bacteroidales bacterium
TGCCCGTTCATATTAAAATCACCTCTCCAATAACCTGACTCACCGGCATCTGATGCCCAGGTTCCTGATATATCAAGATCATCAGCAATTCCATCACCATTTCCATCGCCTGCTGCCATTCCCCATACTCCGCCAATGTCTTTTTGTCCCGAATTGTAGGCTTGCCCTGCACCGGTTGTGAAATCATAAGTATAAACTCCACCGGTTTTTGTTAATGGAAAAGCTGATATAATGTTGAGATGGTTTCGGTGCCAGATGACTACAAACAGATTGTTGGTTATGGTAACGACATGCCACGGCATGTCGCTACCATCTAAACCGACAACAGAACCATCGTTTAACAAGAATGCTGCTTGTCGGGCTATTTTTACTGAACCGGTTGCATATTGCGCTTCGGTTGTGTCGCGTAATTCTATCAAAACCCAATCCACCACATTAGCTGGTATAGAAACCACACTTTCAGTTCCTGAATAATTCCATGGCTGACCCGTGTATGGCTGATTCAAAGGAATAAATCCATCGGAGTTCAAATTAGTATTCATGTCTGTTCCGTTAAACGGACCTTCTAAGAAAACCTTAATATTTACTTGAAAAAAGGTTTCAGGCACTAATTGAACATCCAATAAAGTTGTGTTTTTATTTGTTACATTTACATTTTCAATGACCTTTGTAATATAGCCGCCTGCTGAAAATTGAATATCATAAGTCCCTGCATAAATCGGGCGATTATAATTCCCAACAGGAAGGTCAGAATAAACCCATGAACTGTCGGCTTCATGATTTAAAATAAAAACTTCCGCTTCAATTGGCTGACCTGTAATGGAATCTGTTACAATTCCCCTTATACCAAATAGTACCTGTTCCATGTAATTCAATAGCGACCGCCTGTTATATTCCCAGTAAGCAGGTAATTGGGAGGCAGGCAGTAATTTGGTATTCGAAAGTTCAAGTGTAAACTCACGGCATTGATGAAAATAATTCATATAATCCTGTCTTCCGCCTGCAATTGTGTACCAGGCATATCCATTAGTAATTCCATCATCAAAACCATTCATGTATCCATAAGGAGAGTATGTCTGGGCTGTATCGGCATATTCGTGGCAAACGTATTGCCACCAGGCATCATCTGCTGCTAATTGCACCCATGTATCCCAGGGATAATTACAGACTTCCGCACCACTGTGTATATTGGATGATATCACGAAATGATGATTCTCTGCAAAATCCATAAAAGCGATAGTTTCGGGTTGCCAGGGGTTACCGTCAGGATGAGGTCCGTCTTCAGGATCGGGATAATTGCGGTTGAGGTCAACCCAATTGGCATTACGACGGATAGCACCATTAACAGTACTATTTCCTCCATGATAAGTACCATCAGGATTTGCCAAAGGATTAATATAGATTTCAATATCATTCACTAATCCTGTTATTCTTGGAACTGAACCGTAATTAGTCAGCAAAGAATCAATCAGCCTGAGCATGAAAATATAACCGGCAGTTTCATCGCCATGCATTGTTGAAGTATAAAGAAATTCAGGTTCGTCTTCATCAGAACTCAAATTATCTGAAATTTTAGCGACAAGCAACTCTCTGCCCTGAACACTCTGCCCAATACTGAAAACATCACAGATTAAAGGATAGTCGGTTTCGAACTGATACATCATCGCTACATAAGCATAGTAGGTAGGATACGTATCCCAGTCTTTACTGTCTTTTAAATCATCAACCGAAAGCATTTTCGGATTAAAGTTTTCATTCGTATGCGGAAGTAAAGTATAATCATATCCCAGTTTCAAAAATTCTTCAAACTCTTTTTGGTTAGCGTTTGCAATAATTATATCGCGATCAACATTGTCGATTGAAATTATTTTAGTGAGCCGGTTAATATCTTTTTGAGATTCCGGTTTAAACTTGAAATAGATTTCTCCATCATGGTGAGCATTCGTCAGACCACTGCGCGTATTGCCAGTGCTGTCAGCAGTGGTCAGACGAATCTCAGGAAAATTTTG
>JAIORT010000919.1 GCA_021107975.1 Bacteroidales bacterium
TCCGTTACTGTTGAACACCATACAAACTGCCACTATACCTTCCAGTTTCTGTTTCATGGCAAAATAGGGGTACTTCACTTGTTGTTGGATACTATGTACAGATTCTGCAGGAAGCCCATCGGTGATAACAACTTCTTCCAGATCAATTACGATAGTATCTTCTTCTTTTGATGTTGTATTTTCTTTGCCTTCTAAATTCTCCAAATCCATTAACAAAGCCGATTCACCATAGACGAATAGCTTATCGACAAGATTTTCTTTTACAATATCTCCGGGTAAATTCAGGGTTGTAAACGGGTAAGCTGAGCTAATACAAAAAATCCCGAAAATGAGTGAGATTAATTTTAGAGTTTTCATGGTTTAAATTGTTTTTTGTTAGCATGATTCATTGTCATTGGTTAGTCAATATATCGCTATTTCAATGCCAAATCTTTCAACTACTTGATTATTATTTCTTTTATACTATCAGACCAATTTGTTTTACATAAAAAAGTGTTCACATCGTAACAAACTATGTTCGCTTTCGCACAATTAAAAAGGGAAATAAGGGAAATAGGGGGAATAGGGTGAATTAGTGAATAGTGATGCAAACTTTAATCGATAATTACTATTTTTACAGCTTATTAATATTCACCCTTTAAATCATCTAACTCTATGAAACCTTTTTTATTAATCATTTTATCAGTTAGCCTTACTGTTTCTGTTTTTGCACAGGAACCAATTCAAAAAGACAAAGCCATTTATAAAGAATCTCAACCTGGATTTTACCAGGAAACCATTCTTAAAGAAGTAAAAGACTTTGAATCCGGTGACAAAAAGCCTGAAATAAAAAAATACCTTTCAGTCGATTTTAGCGATAAAGATTTTCCTGTTAATATTGAAGATTATACCGAATTCTGGCACAATCCTCCCCTTTCACAGGGAAAATCAGGTACTTGCTGGTGCTTTGCCTCTGCATCCTTATTAGAAACTGAAGTATATCGGATAACAGGAGATGAAGTCAAGTTATCTGAAATGTATTTTGTTTACTGGGAATATGTTGAGCGTGCCCGGTATTTCGTTCAGCAAAGAGGAAATATGCATTTTAATCAAGGTTCGGAGGCAAATGCCGTAATAAAGCTGATGAAACTGTATGGAGCAGTTCCTGCTTCTGCCTACTCCGGTAAATTATTAGGACAAAAATTCCATAATCACTCCGGAATGATTAGTGAAATGAAGTCATACTTAAATAATGTAAAGAAAAACAATATCTGGAACGAAGAAGAAGTGGCAGCAACTATACGTGATATAATGAATCATTACATGGGCAAACCTCCTTCAACGGTTATGGTCAATGATAAAGAATACACTCCAAAAGAGTATGTTGAGCAGGTTCTGAAAATAAATCCGGATGATTATTTCAGCTTTATGTCAACTAAATCGCAAACCTATAACCAAAAAGGTGAGTTGGTTGAGCCGGATAACTGGTGGCATTGTGAGGATTATTACAACGTGAAACTAAATGATTTTCTGAGCATTTTTAAAAATGCTGTTAAAAACGGTTATACTATTAGCTTCTGCGGTGATGTCAGCGAACCTGGGTATGACAGATATGCAGAAGTAGGTATTATTCCCACTTTCGATATTCCGCCGGAATATATTAATGAAGATTCAAGAGAGTACCGTATTAATAATAACTCCACATCCGATGACCATTGCCTGCACATAGTCGGTTATCTCGAAAACGAAAATGGCTGGTGGTTCTTTATCAAAGATTCAAGTTCCAGTGGCTTTGACGGACCCAATAAAGGTTACCGCTTTATACATGAAGATTATATAAAATTAAAAATACTGACAATCCTTGTTTACAAGTATGGTGCGAAGGAGGTTTTGGATGAGATAATTAAATAGTATCGGACTATAAACTTATAAAAGGACACGAATCCCGAAAGCTTTCGGTACCAATTTATACGAATTAAATTAGTGAAAATTAGTGAAATTCGTGTCAAAAACAATTCAATTATAGA
>JAIORT010000073.1 GCA_021107975.1 Bacteroidales bacterium
CTTGATTTCGGGACATATCCTTTTGTTACATCTTCAAATACGGTAGCTGCCGGTGTTTGTGCCGGATTAGGTATTCCTCCGGGAAAAGTCGGTGAAATATTCGGAATTTTCAAAGCATACTGTACACGTGTTGGCAGTGGACCATTTCCGACTGAACAGGAAAACAAAGAGGGTGAAAAACTTAGGAACGAAGGAAATGAATATGGTTCAACAACCGGACGTCCCAGGAGATGTGGCTGGTTAGACCTTGCTGCTCTGAAATATTCCATTATGCTTAACGGTGTTACACTTCTCTTTATGACCAAGGCAGATGTTCTGAATTCTTTTGAAAAAATAAAAGCCGGAATTAAATACAAATTCGGAGGTGAATTTATCGACCATATTCCTTTTGAAGCCTCTTATGAAAAGCTGGAACCGGTTTATCAAGAACTTGACGGATGGCAGAGCGATATAAGCAATGTTACCGATCCTGACAATATTCCTCAACAATTATCTGATTATATTGAATATATTGAAAAAAAAGTTAACGTTCCTGTTGCTATGGTTTCGGTTGGAGCCGACAGGAGCCAAATCATTAAGCTATAATTTTATTATTATTTTTACATAAATTACAGAACTTTATAAAAATATTTAAGTATAAGTTGCATATCTCCCATTAAAAATTTTTTATATATTTAAGTTGAAGTAAATTTAATAAAGTATGAAAGTTTTTATCTCCGTTTTGTTTTTTTTTCTTGCTCTTTTAGTAAATGCCCAAAATTCTTTTGACAAAGACGTTCCTGAAGCAGTGCAGAAAAATTTCAATAAAAAATTTCCGAAGGCTGAAAATGTTTCATGGGATAAAGTTGACAGTAATTATAAAGTAGATTGTTTTTACAAGGGGCAATCCACCTATGCGGAGTTCACTGCGGAAGGTGAGTGGGTTCAGACAATAACAGATATGGACACTAAAAATATTTATCCACCCATCGATAGATATATAAGCGAAAATTACAAGAAAGATAAAATAATATTTGCTGAGAAAGCAACCAGAGCAGATAAACAGGACTATTACTATGTTCAGATTTCGCGAAAAGAGAAAGGCAGAAATGAACCTTATATATTTGAACTTTTTTTCGATAAAACAGGTAATATCGAACAGGTGAAATCTCCCGAAGGCATAGAGGATCAAACCATTGTTGGTATTCATGATCCGAACGCAGGCACTCCGCCAGCAGTAATCGATGGCTGGCAAAAACGCTTCCCGCGAGCCGAAGGCATTGAATGGACAAAGGTGCTAAATCCAAGTGATACCATCGACTTTAATTACATTGCGAGTTTTGTTTATCGTGACCAAGAGACAAAGGCAGAATTCCTGCCAAATGGGAAATGGGTAGAAACACGTATTGAATATGAGGAAAAGAATCTTTATAAACCAGTTGTATTGTATGTTGAGGAAAACCATTGGGATGACGATTTGATAATCGCCGAGAAGATTACCCGCTCCGACCGTAAGGATTATTATTATGTTAAATTGGAACGCCTTGAAAAAGGACAGATTAAACCTTATGTGTTTGAATTATTTTTTAATAAAGCCGGGAAAATTCAAAGAGTTGAACGTCCGCAGGAGTTAAAGGACCAATATTTGCTAACTGTTGACATACCCAAAGCAGTTGCGAAAAAGTTTAATAGCAGGTTCTCCGGCGCAAAAGGTGTAACCTGGGAAACCAGCGAAGGAAACTGGATAGCAGATTTTACTTATCGCGAGAATTCAACCTCTACCGAATTTACCGATTCAGCACAGTGGGTGATGACAATAGTTGAATTAGACACAAAACAAATATATGCCCCTATTCAAAGGTTTCTCGATAAAGAATATCCTGATTACCGTGTGACGTATGGTGAAAAGGCTACCCGGAAAGACCGCAAGGATTATTATTACATCGAGCTAATCAGTAAAAAGAAAAAAATCGAACCTCAACAACTTGGGCTGTTTTTTGATAAAACCGGACGATTGAAGGAGAAA
>JAIORT010000764.1 GCA_021107975.1 Bacteroidales bacterium
ATTTCGCTTACGATTTACACATTAGAATAAACCCATGTTGGGAACCTTCATAATGATTATAGATTAAAATATTTTTTATATCTGATTGTGGTTTTTTATATACTACTTCTTTAGGTATTTTATATCCTTGAATAATGTGAGCAGATAACCATGTAGCATAAGCCGAAGCAGTAGGGTATTCCCCAATTAGATTTTTAAAAGTAAAAATTCCATGGTTCTCGAATAATTTTTCGCTCAAATTATTATACCAAAAGTCTGTTCTGTTATCACCATTCAAACCTAATACAAGCGCATCAATATCCGATTCCGTTAAGTTGTTTCTATCAAGAAAATGTTTGGCTTTTTCAATAATTTCGGATTCTGTCGGGAAACAAATTTGGTCAATATCTTTAATCTCAGCAAGAGAATTTGCCGGTGAAGATTCTAATACAAACATGACTGAACCTTCTCCGCATACTGTTCCTTTTGTATTGGAATTTAACAAGGATTTGGAATCAACTGCCTTTTCTTTAAACAGCCCTGCCAAATAATCAATATTATAATTGTAATCCGATATTTCTTCAACATTACCCACGAGTAATGATTTTACTTCATTTTGTTCAAATAAAAGTTTTGCATCTAACAATGAGCTTTCAAAAGCTAAACCTTTATGAACATGAGTTGTATTATATCCTGTATTAGTACTCATAAGGGCAAGATGACCTGCAACTGAATTTGGTGTGCTCTGAACAAAATTAGTTGGAGTTAGAGACCCTTCATTGTATGAAATTATTTGATTCAAAAACCTGATACAATCTTCCAGACCACCGTTAGCTGTTCCAATAATTATTCCTCCTAAACCCGGATATTTTTTTATTAATGGCAAACCTGCACCTATTCCCATTCTTACTGCTTTCCCCATTCTTCTTAAAAGACTTAGCGGAATCATATTCTTATAATCAGGTTCAATTGCCAAATATCTGTTACCCGAATAAAACTTTATCTTATTTTCAAAAATTTTATTGTTGTAAGTATATTGTGGCGAAATGCTCGAAAGGTCTCTGATATACATTTTTCTTAGACTTTTGATAAAATTAAAGAAGTACAGTTGCCGCCAAAGCCAAAGGAATTGGATAATACATAATTAATATCCACTCCGGTTTCATACTTTTTAATCGGAGGTAAAATGAATTGTGAAATAGGCGTGTTAATATTTAAACTTGGATATAATTCATTATTTCTTATACTTAAAATGCTGAAAATAGCTTCAATAGCTCCTGCTGCACCAAGAGTATGTCCCGTATAAGATTTTGTTGAATTATAAGGAGGTATTTTGTTAAATATCTTTGAGAACCCTAAAAGTTCAACAAAATCATTGTTTTGAGTTCCTGTTCCGTGAGCATTTATATAATCAATTTTGTCCGGGTCAAGCTTTGCCGATTTTAATGCCTGAGATATCGCACTGATAACTCCTACAGCATCATCCGATATTGTAGAAGTGTGGAAAGCATCATTTGCATTTCCATATCCTGAAACCCGGGCATAAATATTTTTGTTAGAAACTACCTCCTCCGATTCTAATACTAAATAAGCTGCTCCTTCACCAAGAGTGAGTCCGCAACGATGTTCATCAAAAGGTTTACAAGGCGATTCCGAAAGAATTTTTAAAGCATTAAATCCATTTACAGTATATTTAGCCAGACTATCCGTTCCGCCGACTATTACTCTTTTGACACGCCCTGATTTTATTAATCTTGAGCCAAACATAATAGCATTTGCCGAGGAAGAACAAGCAGTATTAATTGTGTCGGTAAAACCTTTGATATTATATCTTTTTATCAATCTTAATGTATGAGCACTACATCCGTAAGAAGCCAAAAACTCCGAAGATTCAGATTTTAAATTAGCGTCTTCATATAATTGGTCGGTGAGGCACATCCCTCCAACAGTACTCGCTGAAATCAGAGCCGTATCATAAGAGGATATTTCTTCTTTTGAGAGCTTCGCATCATTAATAGCTTC
>JAIORT010000372.1 GCA_021107975.1 Bacteroidales bacterium
CTTTATCTTGGTTTTATTCTTATCCCTAAAATTTCATTAATTCCCATGCTGATCTTTTTGTATTCAATGTATTCTTTTTGTAATTCTATTCGTTCTGAATTATCTGTTTTTTCTTTAAGTTTGGTCTCTATTTCAAAAAATTTCTGGTCAAGTTTTTTATCTTTAAACCTGATAAGTAGTCTGTAGATTGTTTCGTACAAATTATCATCTTCTTTTTTCGTAAATATTTTTTCCCTTATTTCCCAGTTTTCACTCAAGTAATATTTGGATAACAACAGATCCGTTGCCGTACTGGAAATACTGGAATTCTTATGAGATACAAAATAGTTATCTGTTGGCACTTCATCTTTTTCCAAAAAAGAATCGTAATCCTGTAATATCAGGTTATAGGTTTTTGTCGAAAACTCAATTCCATCCGATTTCAGGTCATTTATTATGAACTTTGCCACATTTTCTACAATTACTTCCTCCTGGTCATCCGAAACTGTTTGATCTAATTTAAGTTTTTGCCTGCCATAGTTTAATAATATTTTTATAAGTTTTTTTTCTAAAACCGAAGTATCCAAAATGTTAATCGATAATTTTTGTTCGGCTGGAAATTCATAAACATCGTGCAACTCCCCGGAAATAACTTGTTTATCTTTTTCCCTGAATTTTTTCCGTATAAGCTTATTCAACTCGTTCATCAGGGTTTGCTCCTCTATATCCATCATTACCGAACATTCCTTAATATAAACCGAGCGTGTAATCTGATCAGGAATAAGCGAAATAGTTTGAACAATTTCTTTTATCAATCCGGCTTTTTTTACCGGGTCATCTTTTGTTTCTTTAAGCAGAATATTTGTTTTGAACTGGATAAAATCCCTTGCTTGTCCTGTAAGAAATTCCTCAACCTCAATTGTCCGGTGATTTCTAACATAAGAATCCGGGTCTTCTCCTTTAGGAAACATAACTATTTTAACATTCATTCCCTGCTCAAGGATCATATCAATACCCCGGAAAGAGGCTTTTAATCCGGCTTCATCGCCATCATAAAGAATAGTAATATTGGGTGTGTATCTCTTTATTAACCTTATCTGGTCTGTTGTAAGTGAAGTTCCCGAAGAAGCTACAACATTTTCAAAACCTGCCTGGTGTAATGAAATAACATCGGTGTAGCCTTCTACTAAATAACAGTTGTCCTTACTGATGATAGCGCTTTTTGCAAAATAAATTCCGTAAAGGGCTTTGCTTTTATTGTAAATATCCGATTCGGGGGAGTTGACGTACTTTGGTTTGTTTTCTGCCGATTTCAATATCCTGCCGCCAAAACCGATGACCCTGCCTGAAAGATTATGAATAGGGAAGATAACCCTGGCGCTGAACCGGTCGAAGCGTTTGCCGTTTTTATCAATAGTCAATCCCGATTTGATAAGATACTCTGCCTTATAACCGTTTTCCAAAGCATATTTTGTAAAAGCATCCCACGAATCAGGACTGTAGCCCAACTGGAACTTCTCGATAGTATGTTCCCTGAAATCCCGATTTTTGAAATAAGTAAGACCGATTGCTTTACCTTCCGGGGAATTAAACAGTGTGTCTGTAAAATATTTTTGTGCAAAAGAAGAAACAGCATAAATGCTTTCCTTTTCGTTAAGTTCTTGTAATTGTTCGGGTGTTTGTTCCTCCTCTTCAATTTCAATATTATACTTTTTAGCAAGGTATCGTAATGCTTCAGGATAGGAATAATGATCATGCTCCATCACAAAATTGATGGAATTACCGGCTTTGCCGCATCCGAAACATTTATATATCCCTTTGGCAGGCGAAACAGTGAAAGAGGGTGTTTTTTCGTTGTGGAACGGGCACAACCCAACATAATTCACACCGCGTTTGCGAAGTGTAACAAAATCGCCGATAACCTCCTCCACACGGGCGGTTTCAATAATGGTTTGTATAGTATCTTTTGTAATCACAGTTCAGATTTGCTTATGCGAAATTAATAAAAAACATAA
>JAIORT010000981.1 GCA_021107975.1 Bacteroidales bacterium
ATAGTGGTGCTAAATATTACATCACCGAATACGGGGGTGATGGTACTGTTTTTACCACAATGGATGATGCAACCGTTGAGGTTAAAACAGACTTAACTTGGGATGGCTCAGAAAGTAGCAATTGGGCTACATCTGCCAACTGGGTGCAGAACGTTGCACCTAATGCTTCTCTTAATGTGGTTATTCCTGATGTAGTTATCGACCCAATAATTGCATATAATGGCACAGCTTCATGCAATAATCTCACAGTTAATAGTGGAGCAACTTTAACCATAAATAGTACAAGTAGCGGCACTGGCTCCTTAATAGTAGAAGGAACAGCCTCTGGCAATGTAATTTTTAAACGCTATGTTGATGAAGCCTCCAAAGCTGCAACATGGCATTATGTAAGTTCTCCAGTTGCAGGGCAAGCACTTAATGATTCATGGATGACAAGCAACAGTATTGTGAACACCCCGCCCTACCAGTTTTTCCGCTGGGATGAAGATACTGATTACTGGATTATTTACGGTTCAACCGGAAACCCGGAAGCTTTTACTGATAATACTTTTGTAGGAGCACGCGGTTACTGCCTTACAAGAGATGGCGCAGGCGAACTCTCCTTTACAGGAACGGTAAGGACAAGTGATGTAACTTATGCAGCAACATACACAACAGGTAAAGGAGAAGGTTTTAACCTTGTTGGCAATCCATTTACAAGTTCACTCATGGCTACAACTACAGCTTCTGCAACCTTAAATTTCCTAACAGTTAATACAGCACTATTAGACGACAGCTTTGAAGCATTATATATTTGGGATGAGCAAACTGGTTATACAGGAAACCGGAATGATTATAAAGTTATTAGCAATTCCGGTATTTTCGGTTACACTTCTATTGACCAGCATTATATATCATCCGGGCAAGCCTTTATGGTAAAGGTTGTGTCAGTTGGTGGGAACCTTGCTTTTAACACAAATATGCAGGTTCACAATAATGCAACTTATTATAAAAACAATAATGATGTTTGGCCTTCAGTTGAACTTATTGTTGAGAATAATGATTTGTACAACTCCACAGCCATTGGTTTTAATGAAAATATGACCCCCGGTCTTGACCCATCATACGATGTCGGAAAAATGAAAGGCAACCCCGATATAGCACTTTACACAAAACTTGTTGAAGACAATGGAGTTGACTTTGCCATACAGGCATTACCACCCATAAGCAACCAGGAAGTAGAAATAAAAATCGGTTTGGATGTAAGCCAGGCAGGTGATTATAATTTCAAATTAACAGACTCGGAAAATTTCGATGAAACAATAAGTATAAAATTAGAGGATAAAGAAACCGGGGAATTAATTGATTTCCGTGAGATTGAAGAATATTCCTTCAATATCAGCCAGGCGGGTGAAATACGTGAGCGGTTTGTTTTACATTTTAATAATGCAACAGGAATCGAAGACCAAATCCCCGAAACCGAAAATATCCGCTTTTATGTTTATGATAATAAACTTTATATAATTGATGAAGAATTAAAAAACGGAACTATTCAGTTGTACAACCTGATTGGTCAGCCGGTGATGGAAAAAAGATATTCCGGTCGGGTCATCACAATAGACCTTGATTTACCGACAGGTTATTATTTTGTAAGAATAATAACCGAAAAAAAATCAATCAGCGGAAAAATATATATTGAATAAACATAGCCCTGCGAGGTTTTCAAAACCTCGTAGGGCTGATTTAATTAAGAACAAATATTAAAAATATGAAACACATTTTAAAAATATTATCAATCGGTTTAATAATCACAGTTGCAACACTTTTAACAACAACAGTAAAAGCAGACGCACCACCCCCACCCCCCGGACATGGAGAAACAGGAAATTCTCCCGGAGGAGGAGGCGCGGCAATAGGTGGTGGCTTAATAATTATGCTGGCTCTTGGAATGGGCTATGGGGCAAGGAAAATTTATGATGCACGCAGAAAAGTTTTAGGTTAAG
>JAIORT010000830.1 GCA_021107975.1 Bacteroidales bacterium
GCGTGATACGAGACGACCATTCGTTCTACCGGCTTCTCGACCGTCACGATTCTATCGACTTCGTCTATGAGTGTAATCTCCTTATCCTTCCCGAGAATGATCAGTTCGATCTGCGTTACATCCTGCATGTTGATCCTGTCATCGTATTTCGCATCTGCAAGTTCTGTCTGGTCCTTGTATTCGAGGATGATCAGTTCGGTGTATGTCACATCTTGCATGTTTATCGTGTCGTCCTCGTTCGCGTTCCCGAATACGCCAAGTGTGAAGTCTGATGCTGCAGCTGGTAATGTCAGCAGCAACAAACTCATGACTATTCCAGCCAATATTGTATTTATTTTCATATTTTATTACCTCTTTATGTTTTATTTTACCAACTCAGATATTATTATTAAAATGTCACACAGTTACATCATCATCAATTCATGTTGAGAGTATCTCATCTGCCCAGATATCAACAAGCAATACGTCGAATATATCCAGAACACTGGTATCTCCGACTGTATCTGTTACCGTGAAGTGGATCGTTGCAAGTGAGGCGGATCCGCTTACTCCGGTAGTATCTGGGAGATTGAACGTTACAAGTGTTGAGTTGTCGCCTACGTTACCACCGACAAGATCGAATGTTACAATAAATAACTCACCATCGTTATTGATCGCATCAGGATATGTTGCAAAACTGATGTTTATTTTTCCAGATCTGATGTTATACGACCAGAGTGCATCAGGTGTTTTATTCAACACTTCTACAACCCAAATAAATGTATTTTTTAGCATAACATATATGACCCAAATAGATAATAAAAAATAATGCTTATGCCGTTAGTTCAGAAAACGTGATGGTGCGACAATTAAGGCAATTAGATAATAGTCGATCAAACATTTGTGGTTCCCAGAATCTACGGTTGAACCTGTAGCAGAATTTTGATAGATAGCGGTTGGTGTGTTTGGAAATGACTTCATGGTGTAAATACCTTGGATGTTCCTATATTAGGATTTCACTTCTTAAGGTTCCTTATTATAATCCAATCTTCCATTGAGATCACCCAAAACCTCCTGCAATAAAACAAGAGCATTTTTTCAGATTTCCAGAAAGTCATAGATGAATACAAAAACAAGGTACAAGTTCACATAATCGCAGCCGGTTCGCATATTACCTTAATGGATAAAATATTCACCAACAGCAAAGAACCCCTGTTCGGCAGGGCCACAGAGACATATGTGCTTAAACCCATGCAGTTCAAGGAAGTCTCTAAAATGCTGTTCGAAATAGGTATCACCGACATTGAAAGCCAGATACAGTGGTACAGCGTATTCGGAGGAATACCAAAGTACTATGTAATGGCCCAAGAGCAAGGGTTGACCGGAAAGGATATATTTTCTGCACTCAGGATTCTCCTGTTCAGGGATTTTGCCCCTTTAAAAGAAGAGGCAAGAAGTGTCCTTATCGAAGAGTTCGGACGGGAACATCCGTCATATTTCTCAATACTGGAAGCCGTCGCATTAGGAAATTCCGAAATGACAACGATTGCTGACAGATCAGGAATAAAAGTAAAAAGTATTGCCAAATACCTGGGCCAGCTTGTAAGGGATTTCCGGTACCTGGACTATGAAGTCCCGGTCACTGAAGCAAGACCGTGGAAAAGCAAGAAGGGACGGTATTTCCTGAATGACAACTTCTTCAAGTTTTGGTTCAGATATATTTACAGAAACAGAAGCGACTATAAGATCGGCAATTACGACATCCTGATAAAGAAGATTCAGCAAGACTTTGAATCATTTATTGGACATGAGTTTGAAAAGATATCCATGCAATTTCTAAGGGAACTCAACACACAAAACAAACTTCCATTCATATTTTCAAAAATCGGCAGGTGGTGGCGCAAAGGTAGCGAAATAGACATAGTTGCATTTAATGAGGATTCGTAACTATTCAGCCCTGTCCTAATTTTGCCTAAAGCATTCAGTTTCTTCACTTAA
>JAIORT010000422.1 GCA_021107975.1 Bacteroidales bacterium
AATACACTTCCCTCTACACTTCGTTACAGGGTAAACATTTTTTCTACGTGTTTAATTGCATTTTTCACTCTAACTTTTCCTGTTCCGCTAATTAGTGCATAAGGCAAATTTCTCTTATTAAGTTCATTCAGATATAGCTGAAACAGTTGTTCCCTATTTTCAGAGTCTTCCCGTTGCGGATCATATTTCCATAGAATATCAGGTTTGCAAAGTAAATAAATATCGTAAGTATGTCGTTCAATAGTTTTTAATATCCAATCGTGGCACTTTTTAAACTTTACTTCGCACCATATTTTTGTAACTATTAACTCTGTATCACAAAAAATCAGGTTGTTGGCTTTTCTTACAAGTTGCTCCTCACGTTTTAATTGTTCCTTAGCAATTACCAAAATATCCTCATAATCATAAGAGCGGGTGAGATTATCAATATATTCCCTTGCATATTCAGGCACCCAAACAGTGTTAAAGTGCAGGGCAAGTCTTTCAGCCAATTCCGACTTTCCCGTGCTTTCCGGTCCTGTTATAGCTATTCGTTTGATCACAATTTTAATATTAACACTTTTATCCTTTTTCCCGAATCAGTTTCTTCCTCCACGAAATATATCCCATAACAGCAAGAATTAAAAAAACAAAAAACTGGAAACTTGTAAAACCCAAACCCTTGTATGCATAAAGAGGAACTGAAATTACGTTCCCGATAATCCATAATATCCAGTTCTCGATTTTTTTCAATGCCATCAGCCACATGCCTACGATAAAAACGGCTGTTGTAAAAGTATCGATGTAAGGCACTTTGGTTGACCAGTATTCGGCGTCATCCTGTTTAAATATTTTTAATAATATAATAATAACAATTAGCGATAAAACAAACATTCCAATTGCAATCAGCCGGTCTTTCAGGTTGCAGGCGGTTATTCTAATCTTGGGCTGTGCCTTTTTCTTTGCCCATTTGTACCAGCCATACACACTCATGATAAAATAAAACAGGTTGATTCCTGCATCGGCATATAGCTTTATTCCAAAACAGATGTAAACATAAATAAGGACGCTTACTATTCCTGTCGGATAGACCAGTATTTTCTCCTGCTTAGCAAACCACACGCTCATCAAACCAAACACAACAGCAATGAATTCGAGCCAGGTTGTATCAAGAATGTTATTCCTTATTGTTTCTATTATAGCTGCGGTATCCATATAGAGTTCCTACAACACTTCAAGTTTCAATAACTAATAACTAATAACTATCTAAGATCTGCATTAATTATTTTTAAAACAAATACCGAGTTGGGGAGTTCGAATGACTTATGTATTTCTCTAATTATGGCATCCATTACATCGAAATACTCACCAAAAACCTGTGTGCTCATTGTGTTGGTCTCGCATTTAATTTTACTGTAAGTATTGAGCCTGCCGATAAAATCCACTATATGTGGAATATACCTTTCATTTAACGGGTAATAACTGATTTCAACAGATGTTTTCATTTTGATATATTTTAAAAGCAAAATTATAATTAACGACTGTATAAATAATTTTTTTTTTGAATAATTTATGAGTTTTTTCTTAATACCACCAAATATCACATAAACAACATCTTCATTTGAATAAATCCTGGTAATATTAGGTTCGGGATTCCAAATCCCGAACAGCTCAGGATATCAATTCTGAAAGTTACGAATTGATTTTCGAGAATGTTTCCCGAATTATCCCTCGCCACAGCCTTGTTTTTAAATACTTGTGGCGTTTAGAATAAGAAAGGATTGCCGAAACAATAATGACCGAAAGGGGTGTAAATTTATTGAAATATTGGCTGATTTGCAAATTTGCGTAGATGAAAAAAGCCTGCCCCAAAATTTAAGAGCCGGCATTGATTTGATTCTTCTATCAGGTAATTAATCCAATTGCTTCCAACACCCGCCAAGGTAGCAGTAAATATGATGGTTTGAATTGACATACAGGTCACCTTCTGACGGAT
>JAIORT010000364.1 GCA_021107975.1 Bacteroidales bacterium
AGTAATTTTTTATACTTTTTCGGACTTGATCATCCTGATCTGGCAGGTGTGATTGACATAGACGAAAACAAGGATTATATTTTCGGTAACGATGTTGATATGGACGACATCATCTGGATGGGACCTCAGCCTTTAATGAGCGACCAGGCTGCAAAAGCGGGCGTTGAAAACACGGCGCCGCTCAATGCTCTTTCCGATTTTATAAATGAGACAAAATCAAAAGGAAGAAAAATCCATTTCGTGCCCCCATACCGCGGAGAAACCTATATGCAATTAGAAAATTTGCTTGGTTTACCTGTTTCTGAAATCAGGAATAATGTTTCAGTTGAATTGATCAAGGCGATTGTGAAACTCAGGGAAATTAAAGATGAATATGAGATTGCTGAGATAGAAAAAGCAGTTGACATTGCTTACCAAATGCACACCACGTCAATGAAAATGGCTATGCCCGGAGTAGTGGAAAGAGAAATTGCAGGTACTATCGAAGGAATTTCACTTGCAAAAGGAGGTCCTGTCTCATTCCCGATCATTTTGAGCATTCATGGTGAGACCCTGCACAATCATTATCATGGAAATATCCTTAAAGAGGGCAGGATGATGGTAACTGATGCCGGCGCTGAAACCACAATGCATTATTCAAGTGATATAACCCGTACAGTACCGGTAGGAGGTAAATTCAGCCCAAGACAAAAGGATATTTATGAAATAGTATTACAGGCAAATAATAAAACCATTGAAGCCACTAAACCGGGAATTCCGAATAAGGAATTGCATTTGATGGCTGCCAGTATTATTGCAACAGGTTTAAAAGACTTAGGATTAATGAAAGGAAATGTACAAGACATTGTAAGCGAAGGAGCTCATGCCATGTTCTTTCCTCACGGACTTGGTCACATGATGGGATTAGATGTTCATGATATGGAAGGTCTCGGAGAAAATAATGTGGGATATGATGATGAAATAAAGCGCAGTAACCAGTTTGGAATGGCATTCCTCCGTTTGGGCAAAAGGCATAAGCCCGGATTTGTATTCACCATTGAGCCTGGAATTTATTTTATTCCTGCATTAATAGACCTTTGGAAGAAGGAAGGTAAGTTTACCGATTTTATTAATTATGATAAAGTGGAGACTTATAAAGATTTTGGCGGGATCAGGATAGAGGATGATATACTTGTTACGGAAACCGGTCATAAAGTTCTTGGGAAGCCAATTCCAAAAACAGTTGCAGAAGTGGAGGAGATAATGAGGAAGTAGTTAGGGGTTATATGTAAGTTCGCAGCACATTTCGGTTTGTAATCACTCAGCACATTTCAGTTTGTAACTGAAATGTATTCAGACACAAACAATTTGTTATTGTGCTAATTTAACTAATCAGTTCTTTCTGAATTTTCTTTGGAAGTGTGGAAACAACTAAACTGTAAGAAATTTTAATCCATTCTTTGATTTGTTTGTCAGGAATTGTTCCATCCATTTTAATACTATTCCAATGCTTTTTATTCATGTAGTAACCGGGAATTACCGCATCAAATCGCTCTCTTAAAATTATTGCTTCTTCGGGTTCGCATTTTACATTTATCAATCCAAAGGTATCAATAATTGTTAAGCTGAACATTTTTCCTTTGATTGTAAAAACCAAAGTATTTTTGTCAAACGGCATTCCTTCTTCTGCTTCTTTTAATGACAAACAAAAAGTTCTGTATTCTTCGATATTCATAATTGGTTTATATTTATTCGAGAATGTCTGAAAAAGTGAGAATAAACCCATTGATGTCCATAATGGCAAACTCATTTGCTCCGTAAAATGTTTTATGCATTGGATTTATTACGTTGGTTTTGTCTTTTATTGTTTCATGCCATTTTTGTAAATCTTCAACTTGTATGTAAAGAGTTAACGCACCGCCTTTTTCATAGTTTTCAAGTTCCTTGTATTCTGCTTTGATTGATGTGTCTTTTTGAAACATTAACATTACG
>JAIORT010000360.1 GCA_021107975.1 Bacteroidales bacterium
GCAGCGACCTGAATGGCATGGCAGTAAAAAATGCTGTCGAAAAACTGAAGGCAAGGCTTACCGAAGTGGCTGTTAGAGAATTTAACAGGGAAAACAGGCACGAGCCAACTAATTTTAAAAGTGTTTTCTTTGAAAACGATTTTGTTTTCGATTATAAACACCCTGAAAGAAGAATTACCTTTAAAGACCTTATCAATATTGCCTACCTTCAGAGAACAAGTTTAAGCGCAACCGGATTTTATAAAACCCCCGATATCCATTTTAACAAAGAAGAGGGAAAAGGAAAGCCATTCCATTATTATGCATTTGGTATGGCTGTATCTGAGGTTCTCGTTGATACATTAACGGGTTATGTAAAGCTGTTACGCACCGATATTTTGCATGATGTCGGGAAATCGCTGAACGAAAGGATTGATCGCGGGCAAATCCAGGGCGGATTTATCCAGGGTTTAGGCTGGGTAACTACCGAAGAACTGAAATACGATGAAAAAGGGAATTTGCTCACCCACTCTCCCGACACTTATAAAATACCGACAATTGGCGACATTCCCGAAGATTTCAGGGTTAATATTCTGAAGAACGCACCCAATCCCAATACAATCCGGCAGAGCAAAGCCGTGGGCGAACCGCCGTTTATGCTCGCATTATCGGTTTGGATGGCAATTAAAGATGCTATCTCTGCAGTCGGAAACCATAACATCGAACCGGAGTTTTCATTGCCTGCTACGAATGAGGTGGTTTTATGGGCGGTTGAGAAAATAAAGAAAGAGAAAGTTTAAATTTTTTTATAAATTTGCTATAAAAAGAAATGTCAACTTTGTACAGAATTTTATCATGAGGAAAAATGCAGAAATATTAAATGAGTTAAAAGAACATTTAAAATCACATCTCGGTAATAACTTAAATGAAGTTATACTTTTTGGCTCAATGGCTTCAGGCAAAGCAACCGAAGACTCGGATTATGACATTCTGATAATTCTAAATAAAAAATATGATTGGAGAGATGAGAATAAGATTATGGATTTATGCTATGATATAGATCTGAAATATAATATCTTAATCGATCCCCATATTCTTTCAACAGAAGAGATAAATACCATAAGGGGTAAACAACCCATATTTGTTAACGCAATCAATTCAGGAATATACGCATGACACTAAAACCGCATGAAAGAGAGATTTTAATCAATTATCGCCTTGAACAGGCAAAAGAAACAATAGATGATGCCAAATTATTAATTGACAATTCAAAATTTCGTTCGGCAATAAACAGGATATATTATGGTATGTTTTATTCCTTATTAGCCTTAGGATTAAAATATGAATACAATACTTCTAAACATTCACAATTAATAGGATGGTTTAACAAAGATTTCATACATAAAGGCGTTATTGACAAAAAATATGGAAAAATGATTAATACTGCATTTATACGCAGAACCAAAGGAGACTATGAAACTCATATTAAGTTTGACAAAAAAACCGTTCAACTGATGTTTAAAGATATGACAGATTTTATAAATACTTTAGAAGATTTTATTAAAATAAAATAAGAATAAAAGACACTATTCTGAAGTTAGGGACCATAACATCGAACCGGAGTTTTCATTGCCTGCTACTAATGAGGTGGTTTTAGAGGCGGTGGAGAAGATAAAGATTCAAAAAAAATAACGATGATTTAAAAAATTTTTTTGTATTTTTGAGAATAATTTGAATTAAACTTCATGAAGGCAAATGAACCGGAAGAAGATATCTACTCAATAAAAGACGGAAAATCATTCAATGATTAAATATAAAATCGTATTAGTCCCTTTTCCAAATGATATTAATAACCAATTAACAGTTATAAATACTTATTTTCAAATAATTTATTCATTTTTTATTTTGTTAATTATTCTACTAATTTAATTAATGTTTAACATTTCTCACTTGAGAAATACTATATTATAACTTGAAGAATTATCCAATT
>JAIORT010000906.1 GCA_021107975.1 Bacteroidales bacterium
CATACGCTCCGGTAGTGGTCAGACGAATAATCCTATTCCGGCACTTCGGTTCCTTTCCCTAAATTCGGCAGCCAGTAATCATCTTTATCCTGGTTATCTACCTGTCCGTCTAAGTTTAAATCGCTGTTTAAATATTCAGAAGTGCCGGCTGCAGTTTCCCAAACATTGGTTTTGTCGTCTGTCGTAACCTGTCCATCGCTATTTGCATCACCACTTATCATTCCCCATACTCCGGTTGTAACTTCGTTCTGTGAATCAGTGCCATAAGCTTGTCCGGCGTTTGTAGTAAAATCATAAATATAAACACCACCTGTTTCTGTTACCGGGTTTGCTGAAATAACAGGAATATGATTACGATGCCATATAACAGCAAACAGGTTATTTGTAATCGAAAGATCAAATCTCAATAATGAAATACCATCCAAACCTACAATATCACCTGTTTTTAATATGAAAGCTGCCTGTTGCCCGATTTTTGTTCCGGGAGTTGCTGTGGAGGCACCGCCCGTTGTTTCCCTTAATTCGACCAAAACCCAGTCAACAATATTTGCATTAGGGATTGCAGGTACGGTCTCTGTTCCTGAATAATTCCAGGGTGTAGTATTAAAGGGTTGGTCAAGCGGGATAAAACCGGAAGTATTAAGGCTTGTATTCATTTGTGTACCTGCGAACGGTCCCTCCATCATTGCTTTGAGGCTGACAGAAATTGCATTTATAACATGCAGTGTGCAAGGTATAATTACCTCGGATTCATCCGGATCATTGCTATTAATAGTAACATTGGCATAATAATCGCCCTCATCCATGTCTGTTGAATTGAACGTCAGATCGAGGTTTATCGAATCTTGTCCTGTTACACTACCTGACATAGGTTCTATCGTCAACCAATCAGTAAAGTCGCTGTTCACAATAACTGTGTAGTCTTCCACTTCACCATAGGTGGTCGAACCGCAAGGATTACCGCAATCACTTCCTGAGTATTTAAGGCGGACCCGCATTCTCTTATTTCCTGAAACAACATCCGTTGGAACAGTAATATCAAAAGTATTTACGCTGACACCGATATTTATTTCACAAACCACTTGTTCACCGGGATCATCAAAACTTTCATTTTCATTCCAGTCGATCCATACAGCATAATCATCACTACTGTAAACGTTTCCGGTATGAATTGTAATAGGATAAGTATTGCCGGGCACAACCATAGTAGAGAGGTAAGTGAAATCGTCATAGTTATTACAACCGGTACTTAGGTTTGAGATATCACCAAACTCAACTCCATCGATATATTCATCGCACCCGCCGCTGGCAGAACAGTAAGCCTTTGACTTGTCGGTTATGTATTGTTTACTGATGTTGAAGTCGAGTTCCTGTTCGCCGAGGTTCGACAATGTAAGCTGTTCAACACTGCTATCATTAACAGGCAGGGTAACTTCAAAACTCAGCGGATTTACATCAATATCAGGAAAATCAGCAACAGGCGGGAAAATAATATAATCAATCCATCCGCAATCGCTGCCGCTTGATACATAGCTGTCTTTATCATAAATCCATTTAAAGGTATGTTCTCCGGCGGTAACCGGAAAGATAACTTCAGCCCAATCTAATTCTCCTGCCCATTCGCCTTGTTTTATATTGTCAATATAGAATTCAAGGTAATCGTAGCCACTTTCCGAGGAAACTTTCCTGGCAAAAGAAACATCTCCGCCGGAGGTCAGTTCAAGAGTGATCTCCATTTCCGAGCTTTGATTGTCACCAATATTTCCGGATTGTGAGCAGTAAGCACCATCATAAGGACTTTCCGTTGTAATAAACCAGGGAGCATTACCTCCAAACGACCACTGCGGTTCGAATGACCCTGATTCAAAACTCCAGGCTGTACTTTCCTGCAATTGAAAATCGAAAACATTATTGGAAACGGAAACCCCAAGCTCTTGCATAACCGTAGCATAGTCAATCGCATAAAC
>JAIORT010000842.1 GCA_021107975.1 Bacteroidales bacterium
TAATTTAGCCTATAAATTAGTATTTAACTAAAAAGAATGGTCATGAAAAAATTATTTCTTTTAAGTTTGGCTTTAGGCTTTGTAGTATCAAGCTATAGCCAGGATTACAGATTTGGCACTGATAAGTCAAAAGAAAATCTGAGTTTAAAATCATCAACAATTGCTATTGATGATGTAAATGAATTTCAAACTATTCTGAATCCTTATGTCATCTCAAAAGCTGCTTTAGACCAGGATATAGTAATTGGGGAAACACGTTACGATTTGCAAACCAACAATTCGGTTCAGAACAGAATATTTGCTTACCCTGATGGAACTATTGGAGCGACCTGGACTATGGGATTTGACGATCTGGCATATCCGGGCAAAGGTACCGGCTATAATTATTTTGATGGAAATAATTGGGGACCTTATCCAACTGAAAGACTTGAATCTGAGAGATGCGGCTGCCCATCTTATGCTCCTTTCGGAAATGGTGAAATTATTGCTTCTTATAGATCTGCAGTAGGCTTGTATCATGTTATTAAATTTATATGGAGAGAAATCAAAGGTGAAGGTGAATGGACAGAATTCAATTTCGAACCACCTGCAGGTGCTTATGGATTATTATGGCCAAGGATGGTTACATCAGGCGAAAATCATGATGTTATACACTTAATAGCTGTTACAACTCCAACAGGACATGGTGGTACTGCATATCAGGGACAAGATGGTGCTTTGCTTTATTCAAGATCAACTGACGGTGGAGTAACATGGGAACCTGAAAATGTTATTTTAGAAGGATTGGGAATAGATTATTTAGATAATGTCGGTGGTGATGATTATGCATGGGCAGAGCCTAAGGGTGATAATCTCGCTTTTGTTGTTCACGATGGTTCGAGAGATGGTATTGTTATGAAATCTACCGATGGTGGAGATAGCTGGGATAGAATGGATTTTTACATAAGCCCTTTTGGAGGTTTCCTCCCTGACGATACTCCCAAATGGGGCGGTGGAGATGCAAATAATGCTGCTGTTATTGACAACAATGGGATGGTACATGTTGTTTTCGGAAGAATGATACATATAATTGAGGAAGGTGTAGCTTCGTACTATCCATGGTCAGATGGATTAATTTACTGGAATGAAAATATGGTTCCTTTGGATTCTACTATTATCGGAAGTCATGTATTTAATCTGGATAGTCTTGAAAATGGCGGATATTTAGTCGCCAGGGTACAGGAATACGGAGGCGACTCAATTGTTGGCATAGCTACTTATGAAGCTTCTTTAACCTCCATGCCACAGATTGCAATAAATAAGGCTAATAATATCTTTGTCAGCTTTTCAGGAGTTACAGTCGGATTTGACAATGGAGACAAAAATTACAGGCATGTCTGTGGAAGATTTCGTGAATACGATCCTGGTACACAGTTATGGGGCGAATGGAGCGAATATGTGGATTATACAGGAGATTTTTTCCACCTGTTCTCCGAATGTGTTTTCCCGTCATTAGCTCCTTACACTTCATTTGCTCCTTACACTACTGATAATGATTATTATCATATTGTTTACCAATCTGACAATGAGCCCGGTATTTATATCCCTTACCAAGGGCCTCCTCCAATTGATAACAATATAGTTTATCTTCCTGTCGTGGATTTGTATCCCTATATTACCTCAATAGATGAAAATGCGGATAATGCTATTACTTATGTTTCACCTAACTATCCTAACCCGTTTAATGAAACTTCAATGGTTCAGGTTGATATAATAAATTCATGTAATTTAAACATGGAAATAAGTAATATAATGGGTCAGAAAGTATATGAACTAAATAAAGGCGAAGTAAACAGAGGAACACATTTCTTTAAAATTTATGCGAATAAATTATCCGCAGGTTTGTATTTTTACACTGTTAAAGCAGGCAATGCTTCTATTACTAAAAAGATGATTGTGGAATAATTCAAAAACCTAACAGGT
>JAIORT010000280.1 GCA_021107975.1 Bacteroidales bacterium
TGTTCTTTTGTATTAAAACCCATGGTGGACAAAGTACCGCTCATTACGCTTTTCCAAATATAATTCAGGATAGATTTTTTAGTGTCCCTGTTAAAATAAACCTCTCCCTTCCTCAGTTTACCTAAGAATTCAGGATTGCTTGATTTTATTAAAATATCGTTTAACATTAAATCTATAAACTCACTACCGATACCTTTGTGCAGTTTAGCTTTTTTCCGGCTGTACAGCGCCAGTTTGAAGCGTTTATATCTCAAAGTCAGTTCGCCCTCTGAATGTTCATTGTTCCCTGTGATTGAAGGGATATCAAGGCTCCCATTACCTTTTACAATAGAAATACCGAATAGATTTTCCGTCATCGAATTAAATTTGGTCAGATCAAGGTTTTCCACTTTACCATTGAACCGGAAATAATCGGCTGATTTACTCAATGGGAAATATAATTCAACCGTCATATCTGCAACACTCATTATTTTGGAATTTACCACTGCCTCCATCACATAGTTGGTGTCTTTAACCTTGAAAACATTCGAAAGATTATATATGGAAGCATTAAAATCATCAAAATAAATTTCTCCAGGTTTGGGAGACTTATCCACATATTCTCCGTAAAGTATATAGGAATCGTTAACCTGAATCGTGTCAATCATTAAGATGGCAGGCAAATCATTTAATAATTGTTGAGGCATTTTTTTAAATATACCTGGTTTCAGAGGATATTTTTTATCGCGGTAATCATAAAGCCTGAACTGATTTAAGGTGATTTTATTAAAATGATAAAGACTGTCCTTTAACAATGACCTGATATTAATTCCGTCAATAGTAATGTTCTTTCCACGAAACTCGATTCTGTCTGTCTGATATTTTGCTTTGTCAAAAAATTGCTTATTGGCATAGCGGGGAACTATTTCAACAGAATCAAGAACGATTTTATCCAAATTGTAATCATAAGTTAAATTGTTAGTCTTCATCAGATACATGCTGTCTTTAGTAATTATTTCCCTGTCGTGAAGACGTACAATAATATCTTTTGCAAAAGAACTTTTTTGGGAATCAAACAAAGAAGAATCAAGCCTTAACCCATCCATAAAAAACGAGATTCTGTTTATATCAAAATGTTTTTGAATTGTATCGGTCTGCGTTGTATGCCGGATATGGATATTGTCAATTATTGTTGTGTCAATCCGTACATATTCAATGTTTTTAAACAGCTTTTTTAATGAAGTATCATTTATATTAAGATGCTTTCGGGTGGCAGGCTTTTTTTTGTCTGAAACAAGGTTAATATCAACATCAGGTACATCTATTTTTGAAATTTTCAAATTCACCAAGTTGCCGTCCTTTGTTATAAGCTGCGGCTGATCAATTATAATCTTCTCTATAAAAAATTTGTTTTTTGTTTTTTTATTTGAACCGATACCGGAATAAAATGCCTGTTCAATTTTATTAATGGATATCTTGCCGTGAAGGTTATTAAAATCAATACTGTTGATGCTTGCCGTCATATTTTTTTTATAAGCTGATATTCCCGAAAACATGAAGTTCAGTTTATCCATCAGATCATTATTATTTAAACCTGCTGCACCGTCATCCTTTATTTCGGGATGTTTATGCCACGAAAAATTAAACTCATTAGCATTTAATTTAAGAGTGTCATTTTCCATACCCATATAAATCAGGATTTTACCGTCCCCGATATTTATATGATCTGTAATTAAACCGGTTGGTAAATTAATATTCTTCGCCTTTTCGTTTTTATTCTTACTTTTTTGCGGAATCCCGACAAAAATATGAGGAGAAGTAATATCAACCGATTGAAAACTTACAGGCGCTCCGGATTCAGGCTCCGGATTAAACTGATATAAATTTATAAGCGGTAATTTAACTTCAAATTTTACTGATTTTTGGTTCTTGTTAATCCCTGAAATCCTATCGCTGTTTCTTACAATTAAATTTTT
>JAIORT010000483.1 GCA_021107975.1 Bacteroidales bacterium
GAATATCTTTACAGGATAACCGGCATCTCAAACGGAGATGGAATTAATTATCAGATTGCCGGGTTTTCAAATCTCTTTCCGGCAAAATGGCCCCAGGTTGTTACTTACACTCCCCAAAATTATATTTCATCAATAAACATTAACAATGAGGGACTTTTAACTGTTTTCCCGGATGAAAGCAACAAAATCTATAATATTACAATTGAAGCCACTGATTATAATAATATTTCAGATTCAAAAACATTTCAGCTTTCTGATGGTATTGTTTTTTACTTTACAATTACATCGGGAGATGATAACCGGATTGACTACGGCGAAACCCCTGTTTTAAGTTTTGCAATTAAAAACACAGGAAATCAACCAAAAAACAATGTTATACTGACAGTTCAAATAAACGATCCTTTCATTACAATGACCGACAATACGGAAAATGTCGGGACTATCTATCCGGGGCAAACCATTTATTTGCCTGATGCAATTTCATTCTTAGTGGAAACATGTATTCCTGATAATTACAACCTGACATTTGATGTGGTAGTAAATACTTCAATCGGTTCATGGGAAGGGAGTTTTAACGTAAAAGCTTATGCCCCGGTTCTTTCTTTGGGAAGTACTATTGTGGATGACAATGATAATGGAAGATTTGACCCTGGAGAAACATCTAACCTTATAATACCGGTAAATAATTATGGACATTCAACCGCTATCGAAGTTAAAGGACTGTTAACCACATCCGATACTTATATTTCTCTGAACAGTTCAAATCAATTTTACTTTGGCAATATCCCTAAAGGCAGTTCTGTATATAATACAATTAATATTTCAGTTGCCGATAATACTCCTCAGGGACATTCATCACACTTTGATTTCGAAATCACAGCATTACCTGATTTTGTAATTGAAGAATCTTTCGACATGTTAATAGGACGATACCCTGTCCTGATAATAGATTTGGATCCGGAGTTGCTTTCAGGACCGGTTATTAAATCAACAATGGAAGAACTGAATGTTTTGTTTGATTATTTATATTGCTTCCCGGATGAACCGGATATTTTTCAAAATATTTTTATTGTATTAGGAAGAAAGCTCGAACAACATATTTTAACAGAATACGAAGGTCAAAAGCTGGCAGATTTCCTGAATGCCGGTGGAAACATTTATATGGAAGGAGGAATGACATGGTTCGATGACCCGCAGACTGCAGTTCATCCCATGTTTAATATTAATACAGTGCCTTTTGTCTGGAATGTGATTGATACCGTAACCGGCATCACCAATACATTTACTGAAGGACTATCATTTACCTTTTCGGGGGATTTCCCTTATTACAATTACTACCTGGAACCGGTTGAACCGGCATATACCATATTGCAACGGGCAAGTGAGCAGCATGGATTTGCAGTAGCTTATAATAACGGAAATTATAAAACAATAGGCTCTATAATTGGTTTCAGCGGACTTGATGACAGTCTGCCGCCATCAACCAAAAATAATTTAATGTTGAAAATGCTTGTTTTTTTTGGATTAGACACTACGAGCGCCATCAATAAGAATTATTATGATTTGGAAAATCGGGTATTACTCTGTTATCCAAACCCGACTTCTGAAAATACAACAATCTCCTTTTTACTTACCCGAACGGAAAACATTTATATTGACATATACGATATTCACGGCGTTAAAGTATCAACCCTTTTGTCAGGAAAAGAATTTCCGGCAGGAAAACATTCGGTATTGTGGGACGGAAAGAGATTTCCAAATGGAATTTATATTTGCAGACTTAAAACAGAAAAAAATATCTTTACTGAAAAAATAATAAAAATTTAATTTATAAAATCTAACAATGACTAAAAAACTACATTTCACTATTTTATTTGCTGTAATAAACCTGTTCAGTTATGCCCAGGAATTTCAATTCAAATCAACAAAAATCCCTGCTGCAGATTCGATTTA
>JAIORT010000334.1 GCA_021107975.1 Bacteroidales bacterium
CAATACGGGTGTTAATGAGAGATGTTATCGAAGATGAGATGCTTTCATCATCTGTTGTAAAGGATATGAATGCACTTGATTTTGACTATATACCAGAGGAACTTCCACATAGAGATGAACAACTCCGTTTTCTTGCCCAGATGTTCAAACCCGCGCTATCATGTATTTCTCAAAATGTTGTTATAAAAGGACCTGTTGGCACTGGAAAAACAGTCATCGCAAAGAAATTCTGCAAATCCATAGTAGATATTGCACGTAAGCAGGGAAAGATTATCGAATATGTTCACATCAACTGTAGAAAACGATCTACCGATGCGATGGCCCTACTTGGTATTTTAAATCATTTTGATTCTCGTTTTCCAGATCGTGGTTTTTCTGTTCAGGAGATGCTTGAGGTTCTTCGTAAGCAATTGAAAAAGAGAGATGCACAGTTGTTAGTCGTGTTGGATGAAGCAGATGCACTTCTGAAAAAAAATGGTTCCAATCTTATCTATGCCCTCACTAGATTTTCAGACGAATTATCTAGAGATAAAAGCCCTGTTTCTCTACTGTTGATTTCTCAGAAAGATGTATTGTCTATGCTGGATTCTTCTGCGCTTAGCACATTCAAACGTAGCAATATAGTGCATTTGAACAAATACACTCGCGATGAATTATTTGATATTGTTAGACAGCGTATAGATATAGCTTTTCATCATAATACTGTTGATGAGGAATGCGCAGATCTTATAGCAGATATTGCATCTGAATGGGGTGATGCGCGTTTTTCAATAGAGCTTTTGTGGAAGGCAGGTATCGCTGCCGATCATCAGCATGTTCAGATGGTTGTTCCAGAACATGTTCGTGCTGCTAAGGCTGAGACTTATTCAATTGTCACTGAATCAAAACTTAGAAATCTAGAACGTCATCAACTGTTAACTTTACACGCTATTGCTAAAAGACTAAAGAAAGACGGTACTGCTTATGTCAACACAGGTGATGCTGAAAAAACCTATGCTATAACTTGTGAAGAATACAATGAAAAACCAAGGACGCATACAATGTTTTGGAATTATTTAAAGGATGTAGAGAGCTCCGGTTTTATAAGTATCAAGCCATCTGGTAAAGGACATCTTGGTACAACACAACTTATCTCACTTCCAGATATCCCTGCAGAGATTGTAAGTAATAAGGTGGAAGAACTATTGCGTTAGACGTTTTTTGAACATACAATGTTTTTTTAGTGGGCAGGTGCTGCATTTCGGTTTCTTTTTACAGTGATTTTTTGCTAGTATGACAATTAGTGCATGTAGTTCATTATATACTTGTGTTAACTCCTCTTTTGAGTATTTTTTAGATAGTTCCTCTTCAAAGTAGTGTTGGATCTCATTGTAAGAAATATTTGTATCCAAAGGTAGCCGTTCACAAATGCGTTTTGTATATGCATCGACAACAAATATGGGCAGGTTTCCTGCATATAGTAGTATGGAATCTGCTGTTTCTGGACCAATGCCGTTTAATGATAGAAGTTCTTCCCTGATAGCGTATAAGTCTCTATTGAAAAAAGTGTCCAGGTTGTCATAGTAGTTGTTGTGTAAATATAATGCCAAGTTTTTGAGTCGTTTCGCTTTTTGATTGAAAAATCCAGATGGTTTAATCATATTTTGTAAGTTTACTATGTCGATATTTACCATCTTTTTTATGTCTATCATGTTTTTTGATTTGAGATTTGTTAGTGCCTTTTCCACGTTTGACCATGCCGTGTTTTGGGTTAATATAGCTCCAACTATGATTTCGAACCGTGGATCGCTCCCGTTTTTTTCGTGGTAGCTTCTATCCATGGGCCACCAATCTAGATCACCAAATCGTTCTAAGAGTGTTTTGTACAATGAGTATGGAGTTAGTTTCATTTTTTTCTTCACTGGTAATCTGTTCGTGACTATGAATTTTTTCGTTTGATTACAT
>JAIORT010000510.1 GCA_021107975.1 Bacteroidales bacterium
TTTTGGTTTTTATATCTCCAGCTTTTTTATCATCTCCTTAATCATAAGTGTCATTTTCGGTTCTACCATGCTGGCTGCATCTATCACTTCTTCGTGCGATATTTCAACAATCTTACCTTCCACTCCCAGGTCGGAAATAACGGAAACGGCAAAGCAAGGCAACGACATGTGGCGGGCTACGATGGCTTCCGGAACGGTTGACATACCTACGGCATCAGCCCCGATTATCTGAATATATTTATATTCAGAAGGGGTTTCAAATGTAGGACCGGTAACAGCAGCATACACCCCCACCTGGAAATGAATGTTATGATGACGTGCTATCTTTGTGGCATGACGGATGATATTTTTATCGTAAGCCTCACTCATATCAGTAAAGCGGGGACCTAATCCGGTATCATTCTTCCCTATCAACGGATTATTGCCCATCAGGTTAATGTGATCCCTGATAATCATAAGATCACCGATTTCATATTCGGGATTAATTCCTCCTGATGCATTTGAGAGTATCAGTAATTCTATTCCTAAAAACTTCATCACCCTGATAGGGAACGTAACCTCCTGTATGTTATATCCTTCATAATAATGAAACCTTCCCTGCATGGCAACTACGTTTTTACCTCCGAGCTTACCGAAAATAAGTCTGCCTTCATGACCTTTAACGGTTGAAACCGGAAAATTGGGAATTTCTTTATACGGAAGTGTGGCATAAGTCTCAATTTCTTTAACCAAACCGCCCAATCCCGTTCCCAGAACAATTCCTATTTTTGGGTTAAAATCAATTTTGCTTTTAATGTATGTTGTTGTTTCTTTTATTTGTTCTAACATAACTTAAAATTTGATTATTAAATTCTTCTCTGTCTTCGCTGTGAAAAACAACTTTGATTGGCATATAACAGATTGGAAGATTCTTTATTGTATCTAAAATATCCTTATCCATTAACCTTACGGCATCTTTTTCTGTAGTAACAATTATTTTATTTTTCGAAAAAATATTATCAAAGCTCTCAATTATTTCTTCCATATCTTTAAGGGTGTATTTATGATGATCAGGAAATTTCAGTATTTCCAGTTCCTCACAATGCTTTTTTAAATATCTTTCGAGCGGATAAGTATTTGCAATTCCTGCCACTAATAGGATAGTATTGTATTTGCTTTTATCCGGATTAAAATTTACACCCGGAATGGCAGTAAAACTACCATGTTCAATGTAAGAAAAATATAATTTTTGAAAATCCCGCGGTTTAATTAATCCTGCTAATCTCCTTCGTGTAATAGGTGAAAGCACATTAGAAGTTTTAGTAACAATAATGATATCAGCCCTTTTTGCACCCGATCTGAATTCCCTTAATGAACCGGTAGGTAATGGATAATCGTTAACATATAGTTTGTGAAAATCGGTCAGCAGAATTGACAATCCCGGCTTTACATACCTGTGCTGAAAGGCATCATCGAGGATAATTGCTTTTAGTTCGGGAAATCTTTTTATAAGGGTTTTTATTCCTCTAACTCTTTTTTCGTCAACCGCAACCTTAATATCCGGGAACTTTTTATAAAACTGGACCGGCTCATCACCCATCTCATTAACTCCGGTCTGCTCATCCGCAAGTACAAATCCTTTTGTTTTTCGTTTATAACCCCGGCTTAATGCCGCTACATTGAATTCATTTTTTAATAACCTGATAATATACTCCACATGAGGCGTTTTCCCCGTACCTCCAACCGATAAATTGCCCACTGATATTACCGGAAAATCAAACGATTTAGAAGGAATAATCCGCCAGTCAAAAAGCTTATTCCTTATAAATGTTATTATTCCGTAAAGTAAAGCAAGCGGTAATAATATTAAGCGCAAAAAATTCACAGGCTAAAATTACAATTTTTTTATATATCGGTAAATTTGCTCTGCCTGTCTGAATTTTAAACTAATTTTGCTTATT
>JAIORT010000495.1 GCA_021107975.1 Bacteroidales bacterium
CAAAGACCTTCCAGAGTTTAAAGCAAGGGCATTTTAGGGTGGAATCCCGAAAGTTTTCGGGATGGAAGAGTCTGAAGGATTGAGGGGAATACAATTTTAGATTAATTACGTAAATGAAAACTTTTCTCGGGTCAACGTTATTCAGGCATGGTCAATGGTCAAATCTGAAACCCGAAACCCGAAACCTGAAACTTTAATAATATATTTGTAATTTTACCGAAAATATTTCTGTCATGCGCGATAAAACAAATTCACGTCAGTATTACACAAAGATCACAACACATGTTCTCCAGGAGATGAAGCTGAAGGGTGAAAAAATTGCTATGTTAACGGCTTATGATTATTCAATGGCAAAAATTCTTGATGAGGCAGGAATTGACGTTATATTAGTTGGCGACTCGGCATCAAATGTAATGGCAGGGCATAAAACAACACTTCCAATCACTTTGGATGAAATGATCTACCATGCATCCTCGGTAATGCGTGCTGTTACCCATGCCCTGGTAGTGGTTGACCTTCCTTTTGGCACATACCAGGGAAATTCGATCGAAGCATTACATTCTGCAATACGTATTATGAAAGAAGCAGGAGCTAATGCTATTAAGATTGAAGGCGGAGAAGAGATTATCGGATCGGTAAAAAGAATATTATCTGCCGGAATACCGGTTGTGGGTCATTTAGGATTAACACCTCAGGCGATACATAAGTTTGGTACTTATGTGGTAAGAGCTACAGAAAAAGATGAGGCTGATAAATTGGTTAAAGATGCTCATTTGCTTGAACAGGTCGGCTGCTTCGGAATTGTTCTTGAAAAAATACCTGCAAGTCTTGCCTCGTTGGTAACTAAACAAATTAAAATACCGACCATCGGCATTGGAGCCGGCAGTGGTGTTGACGGACAGGTTTTGGTTTTACATGATATGCTCGGTATTACCACTAAATTTTCTCCACGGTTTTTAAGGCGTTACCATAATTTAAGCGAAGAAATTAAAGGCTCGGTAAATACATATATTAATGATGTAAAATCCGTTAATTTTCCGAATGAAAGAGAACAGTACTGAAATTGATTTACGATTTACGATATACGATTTTAGATTTACGATTTGAAAAAGACCTTCCAGAGTTTATTGCGAGGGAATCTGCGGCAGGAATCCCGAAGTTTCGGAAGTCACACAGGAGAATGATTAAAAAGAAATTCTTTGCGTCTTTGCGTCTTTGCGTGAAATTTTAAACATATGAATCTATCTAACCATGAAACAATAGAATCCCAAATCCTGTTCGAAGACAACCATATTATCATTGTTAACAAGCTACCATCACAAATTGTTCAGGGCGATAAAACCGGCGATGAACCTTTAAGCGAAAAAGTAAAGCGATACATTAAATATAAGTATGATAAACCCGGCAATGTATTTTTAGGAGTTGTCCATCGTCTCGACCGTCCGGTTAGCGGAATAGTGATCTTTGCCCGAACCGGCAAGGCTTTATCGCGGCTTAATGCCATGCTTCAGAAAAAGGAAATTAAAAAGATATATTGGGCAATTGTTAAAAATCGTCCGTTTAAGGAAACAAATCATCTTATACATTATATATATAGGGACCAGAAAAAAAATAAATCTTTTATTACTACAAATGAAAAAAAAGGCGGCAAGCTTGCCGAATTAATTTACCGGCTAATTAAAAGCAGCGATAATTATTATCTGCTCGAAATTGAACTTTTAACCGGAAGGCATCACCAGATCAGGGCACAGTTAGCTTATATCGGTTGTCCGGTTAAAGGAGATATTAAGTATGGTTTCCCCCGCACAAACAAAGATGCTTCGATACATCTTCATGCAAAAAGCATAGAATTTTTTCACCCGGTCAGCAAAGAAAAAATAATTATTGAGGCAAAGCCCCCGAATGATTCTTTATTTCGCTCATTCGTCTGACCACT
>JAIORT010000401.1 GCA_021107975.1 Bacteroidales bacterium
AATTTCAAAATTATTGATTTTAAAACAGGAACCTCTTGTTTTTTTATTTAACTTTTAACGATTATTGAGTATTTTATTAAAAATCAACTATTTAAACCTAAATCTGAATTATTCATATTCATTATAAATTAAAATATTTTATGAATAAAAGATTTCCTGTCAGAGTAATATTTTATATTTGTAAACTCTCAAAGGGTCTTTAGATTTTAAATATTTTTTAAAGTATGAATAAATTTTTGATTCTGATTTTAGTCTTACTCCTGTTAATTTCATGTAATCGTAATTCAGAACCGTATAAAAAAAATTTTGAAGTGAAGCAAGACATTTCTGTATTAAATTCATTAACAGATCAGGAAAAGGCGGAAGGCTGGGAATTATTGTTTGACGGTAAAACAACCGGCGGTTGGAGAGGTTTTAAACAGGAGAATGTTAACGAAGGCTGGCAGGTAATAAACGGTAATCTTGTTGGCTTAGGAAAAGGAGGTGATCTTGGTGGAGATATTATTACCATGGACCGATTCGAAGACTTTGAACTGTACCTTGAATGGGCTATTTCAGAAGGAGGGAACAGTGGGATATTTTTTCATGTATTAGAAGGGGATTATCCTACGGTTTATGCCACAGGTCATGAATACCAGTTAATAGATGATGTTGGTTTTTCGCAAAAACTTGAAGAGTGGCAAAAGACCGGCGCCAATTATGCTATGCATAATGCTAAGGACAAAAAGTTAAAACCGGTTGGCGAATTTAATACCACCGTTATTAAAGTTAAAGACGGCTTTGTTGAACACTGGCTGAATGGGGAAAAGATTGTTGAATATGAATTATGGACAAACGATTGGAACGATCTGGTAAAAAACTCGAAATGGAAAGACTATCCAGGTTACGGACTTGCACGAAAAGGGCATATTGGATTGCAGGATCATGGCAGCGTTGTGAAATTCAGAAATATTAAAGTCAGGGATTTGACTGATTATGGGAAGCCGTTGTTTAATGGCGTGAACTTAGATGGTTGGAAAATTCACGGAACAGAAAAATGGTATGTGGAAAACGGTGATTTGATTTGTGAAAGCGGACCGGATAAGAAATACGGTTATCTTGCGACCAACGATTCATTTAAGGATTTTATTCTGCGGATGCAATTTAAACAGGAAGCTGATGGCAACAGTGGGGTCTTTTTCAGGTCATCCCTCGACGGAACAAAAATAAGCGGTTGGCAGGTGGAAGTGGCGCCCCGTGGAAAAAACACAGGCGGGATATATGAATCGTATGGCAGGGGATGGCTTAAACAAATCCCGGAAGAAAAGGAAAATATATTAAAAGAGGGTGAATGGAATGACCTAATGATTCTAATTAAAGGCGACAGGGTTATGACATGGCTCAATAATGAACTTATGACCGACCTCCGCGATGCAAAAATAGAGGAGGCAGAGGGAGTCGTAGCATTACAGATTCACGACGGAGGAGGCATAAAGGTTAGATGGAGAAATATTTTTATCAGGGAGTTTTAATATGAAAAAAAATAATTATTCAAATTTTCAACTTTTCTGGCTGGTTGCACTCAGGGTTCTGATAGGATGGCACTTTTTGTACGAAGGAATGGCTAAACTTACAAATCCCAACTGGTCAGGCGTTGGTTATCTCCTGGACTCAGAAGGGTTTTTAAAGGAGTTTTACTTAAACCTGGCAAGTAATCCGGTTCTCTTAAAAACGGTTGACTTCCTGAATATCTGGGGACTGATAGCAATCGGACTTGGATTGATCCTCGGTGTTTTTTCAAGAATAACCGTAATTGCCGGAATTTTCCTTCTGGCACTGTATTACTTTTCGCATCCGCCATTCATAGGCTTAAAGTATTCCCTGCCAATGGAAGGAAGTTATTTAATAGTGAATAAAGTCCTTATTGAACTAATTGCATTGGCTGTGCT
>JAIORT010000050.1 GCA_021107975.1 Bacteroidales bacterium
CGCAAAGATTTGAATTGAAACAATTTAATACCTGCAATACTTTTTATATAATGAAATTGAATATTTTAAACACTTATTGCTAATTTACTTTTTCTTTGCGGCTTAGCGACTTTGCGAGAAATTTTATGAATAATGCAGGTTAGTTCCAAACAAACAAAACAAATAATTTAATGTCACAGGTATTTGTTTTACTATATGAATTTTTTAAAAGCCATCGGATATTTTTTATTTCCGTAATAATGGCTGTCGTTTTACTTGCAGGATATTTTTCATCAAAAATCACATTTGAGGAAGATATTTCAAAAATGTTGCCTGTTGACAAAAATGCCGGCAACATAAACTTAGTTACTCAAAATTCGGCATTCTCCGATAAATTGATAATTAATGTTTTTTTATCCGATACAAATTCAGCGCCTGCACCCGAAAAATTAATTGCTTTCACTAATGAACTGACAGATACTTTACAAAACGAATTTTTTTCACCATTCATTAAAGAAATCCGTTATAAAATATCCGAAAACTTAATGAATGAAGTTTATTCAATTATATATGAAAACCTGCCTGTTTTTTTAGATATAAATGATTATAAAAAAATTGATTCCTTAATCACTGAACAAGCAGTCAGCACTTCATTTAAAAAGAACTATAAAACATTAATATCACCTGCAAGTATTGCGTTAAAAAAATTTATAATCAACGACCCCGTGGGCATTAATGCAATAGCTTTAAAAAAATTGCAATCGCTTCAATTTGATGATAATTATGAAATTTATAACGGATACATATTTACACGGGATAAAAGAAATTTGCTGTTATTTTTAACCACATCAAATCCTGTAAACGAAACTTCAAAAAATACGGTCTTTTTGGAGGAGCTTGATAAAGTATTAAAAAAGATAACAACCGAAACCGGTAATACTGTCGGGGTTGAGTATTTTGGTGCTGTTGCTGTTTCAGTAGGAAATGCCGAAATAATAAAAAAAGATATAATACTGACAGTTACGATTGCATTAATTATTTTAATGCTTCTTATCAGCTTATTTTTCAGGAGGGTGAGCGTTTTTTTATTTATCTTTTTACCGGCAATATTCGGAGGGAGTGTTGCTTTGGCTCTTTTGTTTTTAATAAAATCCCAAATATCTCTCATTGCATTAAGTATTGGAGCGGTTTTATTAGGAATTACAGTTGATTATTCCTTGCATATTTTTACTCATTTCAGGCAAAAAAAATCGGTTACAAAAACGATTAAGGATGTTTCTTTGCCGATTGTTATGAGTAGCATAACAACTGCATCTGCTTTTATGTGTCTTATGTTTGTCAGTTCCGAAACTCTGCACGAATTAGGACTTTTTGCTGCATTAAGCGTAATCACTGCTGCCATTTTCTCTTTAATTGTTTTGCCACATTTATTGAAAACCCCGAAATATAAAAGAAAACAGGGTGATGATTTTATAAACAAAACTTTTTTAGAAAAATTTACTTCATACAGGTTTGATAAAAATTATATCCTTATTTCAATTATTGTAATTCTTTCAATAGTTTTTCTGTTTACTTCAAAACACATAAGTTTTGAAACCGATATGGAAAAAATGAGCTATGTATCTGATAAATTGGCTCAGGCTGAAGAAAACCTTGATAAGATAAACAACTATAAGCTACGGTCAGTGTATTTGGCTTGTACAGGCAAAGATTTGAACCAGGCATTAATAAATAATGAAAAATTCCAAAAAAAAATAGAAAACCTGGTAAATCAAAATATTATTAAAAAATATACCTCGGTCAGCACGTTTTTAATATCCGACTCATTACAACAGGAGAGAATAAAATTATGGAACCAATACTGGGGCAAAGATAAAAAGCAAAAGCTGAAGCAGCAATTAATCACATCAGGA
Organism: Bacteroidales bacterium; assembly: GCA_021107975.1. GTDB lineage: Bacteria > Bacteroidota > Bacteroidia > Bacteroidales > JAADJA01 > JAADJA01. Next base: position 1,893 of record JAIORT010000050.1, read on the forward strand.
AACCAATACAAATTTAAGGAAGATGCATTTGAAAA
>JAIORT010000484.1 GCA_021107975.1 Bacteroidales bacterium
AATTTACAAAGCTATCTTCTTAATACTATTACTTTTCTGACAGCTATTTCCGATTTTGTTTCCAGAACAAGAAAACATATACCGCTATCGAAATCTTCTATATTTATTTTCTGAAAATATTTACCTTCCGAAAGATTTTTATCAATAACTTTCTGCAAAACTTTACCAGAAATATCAATAAGTTTTATGCAAACATAATTATTTTCAGATAAATCAAATAAAATTTGCAGGTTATCGGTTGCGGGATTTGGGAAAATTTCTAATTCAAGTATTTCTGTAAAATTCTCTTTAAATCCGGAATTTAATGACAAAGAAAAATCTGTAACCATAGGAAAATGATCGGAAGCCGTTCGTGTATCATTAAACTGAAGCCCATATAAAGCAAGTCTTTCCTGTGGCATCACTTCAGTTTGAATGGTATATGCTTTTTCGACTTTCATGGCACTGTTCGAGAAAATGGCAAAATCCAATCTTCCGGGAGAGTGATCACTATTATCACTGCGCCATGTATAAGACATTCTTTTATCCGACTGACGACAATTCAGGTCTTCCAGGTCTGTGTTATCCCAATCTAATGGTCCTCCGTTTCCGAAACTTATTGTATTAATTATTTCGCCCGTAGTTAATGTTTTCAGTTGTTGAGATAATCCAACCAAATTCAAATCTCCACTCAAAACAAAGGGCGTCCCTTCAGGTAAATCAATTATTCCGCCCGGGGTTTTTGCATCGAGAATAAAAGAAGCAAATGCATCTGCTTCAATCTGTCGTATTTCATCTTCATCACAGCATCTTAAATGGGCATTAATAACAAGTATATCATTTTCATATTCATCAGGAAGATCGATAAGGGAAGCAGCTAAGCGGTGGTCGGTTAATATCAGCCAGTTATCAATTACAGGATACCTTGTGCATGTAATATCACTTCCGTCAATTTTCCAGGCATGCCAGCCACTGCCATTGTTAAGAGGCAGTATTTCATCTAAAAAATTCTTTGCTTCCTGAAATGAAGTGTACCAGCATTCATTAAAAGTAATTATATCAGGCGATACTGCTTTAATTAATCTTTTGAAGACAGCCGTGCGAGCCGGATCGATTAATCCGCTATTCAACGTATTATAGGTCATTAAACGAATAAACAAAGCATCTGTTTTTTCAAACAGAACAGGTTCGGGAGGAGGGATATAAGTATTGTCAAAAATATAAGTAAACGATTCACCGATATTTGGCATATAATCACCGTTTGGAGATGAATCACGAAAACAAATTTTGAGTGTATCACCAACAAAAAGCGGATTGGTTCCATCAGGCAATACATTTCGTCCGATCGCTATTTCAAAAATATTGTTTGAAACAGTTGGTGCCGACCTAAGCTGTATATCGGAACAATATACATATACCGGAGTATTAGATATATTAAAGTATCCGTATCTTCCGCCAAACTTCCAACCCAACTCGGCTCCTATATCATTTACATAATAGCCTGTATTTGAATTATTATCAGTATCTATATAAAGATAAATGTCATTATCAGTGTTAAATTTTATTTCATGGTCTATTACGAGCTTAATAAACAGGAAATCGTTGTCATTCGAAACAGTGAATTCATAAAAATCAATTTCGGAGCCATCACCATGTATATCAGTATAACTCATTATAGCGCCCGCCCAATCCTCAAACTTCCCATCAATACATACAGGTAATGCCTGGGAATATAATATTTCTGATATTATACAGGTTAATAAAATAAGAATCTTACTTTTCATATCTGAACATAAACATCACAAAGATATACTAAAACGCATCCTGCGGACAAATTTTATTTCGTAAACTTTAGAAAATATTTCATATTTATTCGTTTTAAATCAGTGAATCAGTGGCTTTTTATGTATTATTTACTAATTTTGCAAAACTGTAATTATACT
>JAIORT010000065.1 GCA_021107975.1 Bacteroidales bacterium
CGGGAAATATCATACTGTATTTTTCATCTCTGTTATTAAGTATTTTAGTTGTCGCTTTCCTTTTTAATGCGTATAAATACTTTATTTAACGTGAGTTCGGGATCAAATTCAGAGCTCTCCTTACTCACTTAAAACGAAAATATCACGATTAGATTTCAAATTCTCCATAGCTCCATAGCATAGGGTTTAAACCCTATGCTATGGAGAATTCAACAATTTAACCATAAAACAATTTAGCAATAAAGTTCTTTTCAATATCTTTGTCCGTCTTACATTAAATCAGATATGAAAAAACTCCACCTTTTATTATTATCCGTTTTATCCGGGATTTTATTTACGATCGGCTGGCCGGTCAACGGTTTTCCGGCATTCCTTTTTACAGCGCTCGTCCCGCTTTTGATTATCGAAGATTATATTTTCAAAAACAAGACTGATTTCAGCAGGTTCAGTGTTTTTTTCTATACCTATCCTGTTTTTCTTATCTGGAATATATTAACTACCTGGTGGATATGGAATTCGACACCTGTGGCTGTTCTCGCCTGGACCTTGAATGCAATGTTTATGAGCATAGTTTTTAATGTATATCATATCTCAAGGAGGAACATTTATAAATCCGGTCAGGGTTATTTTTTATTAGTCTTTTTCTGGATTACTTTTGAATATTTTCACCTTAACTGGAAGTTCACATGGACATGGCTTAATCTTGGCAATGGCTTTGCCTCTTATACAAAATGGATACAATGGTACGAATTTACAGGAACTTTGGGAGGGTCAGCCTGGATTCTAATAGTAAATATTTTAATTTATAAAGCTCTTAAAGCCTTTCGTCTTAAGGAAAAGAAAAAATTCATCAGGATGTCGGCTCTTTCGATGATATTGATCATTATCCCAATTGCAATTTCTTATCTTATATATTTTGGATACCAAGAAAAGAAAAATCCCATCAGAGTTATAGTTGTCCAGCCGAACCTGGATCCTTATTCCGAGCAGTATGATATACCTCCTCTGGAAGTGATTGATATTAACCTTGACCTGGCAATTTCCGAACTTGACGACAGCGTGGATTTTATAGTTTGCCCCGAGTCAACTATTCAGGAAAATATATGGGAAAGAAACTTAGAGTGGTCATCCAGCCTGAAAAAGCTAAAAAGATTTGTTGAAAAAAATCCGCAGATAAAAATTGTAATCGGAGCATCAACATATAAGCGCTATCAGGAAGGCGGGAAGTTGACATTTTCAGCCAGGTATCATAAAAGAGAAGATTTTTATTACGAATGTTATAATACGGCTTTTTTAATTGATACTTCAAACAATTTCCAAATACACCACAAATCGAAACTGACACCGGGAGTAGAATTTATGCCATCGTGGGGAATATTAAAATCTATTGAAAAATTTGCAATTGACCTGGGTGGGTCTGTTGGCTCGCTTGGGATCGACAAGGAACAATTTCCATTTGATATAGATGACACACTAAAAATAGCGCCAATAATCTGTTACGAATCTGTTTTTGGTGATTATTGTACCAAATTGGTAAATAAAGGAGCACAGGCTTTTTTCCTGATCACTAATGACGGGTGGTGGGGTAATACGCCGGGATACAAGCAACATTTGACATTTTCTTCCTTAAGAGCCATCGAAATGCGCAGGAGCATCGCCCGATCAGCCAATACGGGTATCTCGGCATTCATCGATCAAAAGGGAGATATTCACCAGGCAACGGAATATTGGGTTCCCGACGTTATTAAGCAAGATATTAACCTCAATTCGGATATTACGTTTTACGTGAGATATGGTGATTATTTCGGGAGGATATCTGCATTTGTCAGCGTTATTTTTATATTAATTGCTATTGTTTTTGGAATCAGGAATAAAACAAGAACAATACAGTGAATAAGTAAATTTGGTAAAATCTTTGACA
>JAIORT010000796.1 GCA_021107975.1 Bacteroidales bacterium
GTCATTTGGCTTCGCTGTCATTTGGCTTCGCTGTCATTTGGCTTCGCTGTCATTTTAAAATCAGATACTTTAAATACTTTATGGACTTTTTTTTAATTCGTTTGTCAAATTAAATCCAAGATAAAACTGGATAACGCTATTTGAGTATTTGGGAGTTACATCATTGTTTGAAAATTCATCAATGTTCATTTTAAACGGGAATCCATTGTTATATCTTAAACCGAAATTAAAGCGTGAAGAAATATTATAGCGTGCACCGATATTTAAGCCAAAGTCGAAACTATTTACTAACGATTCGCCTGAAACAAGATATCCAAATTCAGGACCAAGTTCAAACTCTAATGAATTTATCGGACGGTAAACTAACAATACGGGCAAGTTCAGATAATTCAGGCTTACGTTTGTTGTATGGTCTTCAAATTTTTGTTTATACCCTTTATTTGAAAATAATACCTCAACCCGCCATCCAAACTGTTCGGAAAACGAATGTTGAACATAAGTTCCAAAATTATAGGATACTTTGGTGTTAAATGACTCGTTACTAAAATTATCTCCGGTACTTGTTACAATAAAATCACAAATATTTACGCCTGCTTTTATCCCTGTTTTTAGCTGACCAAAAGAGATGTGGCTTATTCCTAATACAAATATTAACAAGATTAATAATCGTTTCATTAATTTAATTTTAGAAATGTAAAAAAAATCCACCCTGCCCTGAGTGGATTTGAATTATTTTCACCTGTTAATAAAACTTACTTTTCCTCTTTATTTTTACCCCCAATAAAAGCCAGTATACAGAAAATGCCGAAGAATAACAAAGTGTTAGCTGCCCAGAAGAACCATATAAAATGTTTTACATTCAGGAATTCACCTGTGAAAAACCCGATAACGCCGGCAAGCATAAGCAGTGCAGCTAAAGCGCCTGAAGCTAAACCGACATATTTTAAAATTTGATAACGCATAATATGTAAATTTTGATTTATGGTTCAAAAATAGTAAAATATATTATACTAATTTATTTTTTTCTACTTTTGATTCCTTGAAAATGATCAATTTTTAATAGAATAAATCGGGTATTATGAAACAATTATCAACTAAGTTACTGTGTTTATTATTTTTATTCTTTTCTGTGGTATCTGATTCTTTAGCTCAAAAATCCCCAATGAAATTCGGGAAAATAAAGAAGGAAAATCTGGAAATGACTGAATACGAAAATGACCCCAATGCCAGTGCTGTCATTTTATTTGATTTTGGTAAATCATATTGTGAGTACTCTGACCATAATGGATTTCAAATTTTTTTCGAACGGCATGTTCGCATAAAGATACTTGATAAAGAAGGATATAAGTGGGCTGACCAGATTATCTATTTACGGAAAGATGTTTCAATAAGAGATAAAATCGTTGAACTTAAAGCATTTACTTTTAATCTGGAAAACGGTGAGGTTGTAAAAACCAAATTAGATAAGAAAGGAATTTTTAAGGAAGAAGCCCATTTCAGACTTGATTTGAAAAGATTCACTATGCCAAATGTTAAAGAGGGTTCGATATTAGAAATTAAGTATAAAATAGCTTCAGATTTCTTATACATTCGGGATTGGTATTTCCAATACGACATTCCCGTTATATGGAGTGAGTATATTGTTGATGTTCCCGATTTTTTTATTTATAAAAAGTTACATAAGGGATATATTCCGCTTTATCTTTATGAAACTGACAGAATAAATGGAATATTGTCAACTTCAGCTTCTCAAAATAATCTTTTTGACTCACATCACAGAAATTACTATCATTTTGCAATGAAAGACGTTCCGGCATTTATTACGGAACATCCTTTATCATCAAAAGAAAATTATATCAGTAAAGTTGAATTTGAATTAGCAGAAGTAATTCCTATCGGGGGGATTGTTGCCGACTTTACT
>JAIORT010000897.1 GCA_021107975.1 Bacteroidales bacterium
TTATTGCCATATCCCCACTGGAACTGGTTTTCTTCAAAAAGAAAGAAAACGGGAATATCACGTTTTAACCCGGCTTCAATCAACGAGTAAATTGTCGGACCTCCAAAAAGAGTGCTGTTAAAATCATCCTGAAGCTTCAGGAATTCACCTTCAAAATCAATATCACGGTCTTCGCTTATCGCCCTGAACCAGTCCCTGACAAGATAAACAGCCTCTTCGGCAATTTCTTCATCTAAATACTCCACTGCAATAACATAGTCATCGCCATCTTCTGAAATTGAATATTTATTGATGAACAGGTCAATATCCATCTTCAGCACTTGTATGAGTGTTTCGGCAAAAAGATCGATAACGAAGGGAGTTTCTTTTTCTTCTAACTCAGGGAGGTATTTAATAATCTCTTTTTTGTAAAACTCAGCCGAATCCCCTGAGGGAGAAATATAGGTATTGAAAACCAGAGCTTTGGTATCGAGATAATAATTCGGACCGTTGTAGGTATAAAATTTTCCTACTTCAAAATCAATACGGTCTTCAAAATCGGAGTCCTTTATTTTCTCCTTGTTTATTTCAAATTGTTTCTTAACGGCATCAATCATCCGTTTTGTATTTTCTTCCTTAGGATTTAATTTTTCTTCCATTAGTTTAGTTTTTTAAATTCAAGCGCGAAATTAATTATTTATTTATACTGAAACGCATAAACTTTACTATTTTCTTATAAACTAACTGAATGGTTTACTGCTGTTTGTTTCTTTATCTGTTTACATTCCCGTTCAGTGTCAGTTTAAAAGAAAACACGAAACAGGATAATGATCGGAAAGGTTTATTTTATGCCTCTTGAAATTTAATGAGGAAAAAGAATCATCGTAGAAAATATAATCTATTCTTAACGATGGTAAATTCTCTCCGGCATAAGTATTTCCAAACCCTTTACCGCTTTCGACAAAAGCATCCTTTCGTTCTTTTGAAATTACCCTGTAAACATAAGAAGATGGTGTATCATTAAAATCACCACAAATAATCACAGGATAAGGCGATTCATTGATATGTTCGGACAGGATATCTACCTGTAAGCTTCGTTTTATAAATGCTGCTTTTATTTTGGAAATTATCGCTTTTGAACCTGATTTGATATTTTCCTGGTCCTGCTGAGAAGCAATGTCGGAAATAAAATCATAATCCTCCCTTTTAAAACGTATTGATGCAAGGTGCAGGTTATACAGTCTTATAGTGTCAAGGTTTATTAAAAGGTCGGTAAATATTCCTATGGTCTTCTCTTCATAAACAATAAAATCTTTGTCTATTATCGGGTATTTCGTAAATATTGCAATTGCATCTATTTTCTCTTTACGACTTCTTTGATAATAATTTATGAAATAGCAGTTAGGGCAATTCAACTTTTTTCCCAGTTCCGATGGAAATTTATTGAATCCTTTCCTGTCGTTAAGCAATTCCTGAATACAAATAATATCTGCATCCTGTTTCTGTATAAATTGAATTATCTTCGATTGGTTCTCAAAATTCGTAACATATTTGGTGCTTGATGTGTTTAATTTTATAAAATTCTGAATATTATAACTAAGCACTTTTATTACTTTTGATTCAGGAGTAATCTCTTTTTCGGAATTAAACTGTACGAGCCTTCCAAGATGATTCCATCCAAGCAAAATAACAATTAGTGATAACAAGGCGAATCGTTTTTTTGTAAAAAGCCATATTAAGATAAATATAATATTAACAGTTAAAATAAACGGATAGGCAAGCCCTGTCAATGAAATAATTGATAGTGTATTCGGGTTGATATAAGCAGCGGAATAGGAAACAAGAAGTAACAGAACAGCAATAAAATTCAATAGCAGTAAAACTTTTAAAAAAAATGATACCCGGTGTTTTGATTTGGTTTCTGACACAATAAAGGTTT
>JAIORT010000834.1 GCA_021107975.1 Bacteroidales bacterium
GAAGTTACACCTAAGTATTCTTTTTTCACATGAAAAGTTTCGTCCGATCCATATAGTATTGTTGAAATGGCTTTATCCGGAATATCTTTTATAAGTGTATTTGTATCAAACCCGTATTTTTCTCCAATGGCTTCCATCTGGTGGAAAATCCAGTTGTGCTTGTATTCGCCGATAGGTGCAATGCCGCCTTTTTTAATGCTTTTATTTTTATCAGGAAATATTTTATTGAGGTCGATTTCGGTAACGGTTCCGAGTCCGTTACATTTTTGACATGCTCCGTAAGGTGAGTTGAATGAAAATGTGTTAGGCTCAGGTTCTTTATATGAAATACCTGAAGCAGGACACATTAGTGCGCGGCTGTAATGCTTCGCTTCATTGGTTTCGTAATCGAGGATCATAACAGAACCTTTACCATACTTCATTCCTAACTGAACAGACTGGATAAGTCGCTTTGCAGATTCGGCATTTACTTTTATATAGTCAACAACAATTTCAATATCATGAACTTTGTACCTGTCTAATTGCAATCCAAAAGTCAGCTCCCTGATATCTCCATCGGTTCTAACCTTTAAAAATCCTTGTTTCCTGAATTGCTCGAACAACTCCCTGTAATGTCCTTTACGTCCTTTAATAACCGGAGCCAGGATGATGATCTTTTTCTCAGCATATTTTTCTGTTATCAGGCTGATGATCTGCGATTCGGTGTAGTGGATCATTTTTTCTCCCGTAACGTAAGAATACGCATCAGCAACTCTTGCAAACAGTAGTCGCAGGAAGTCATATATTTCCGTGATAGTTCCAACCGTAGAACGCGGGTTTTTATTAACGGATTTTTGTTCGATAGAGATTACCGGGCTTAATCCTGTTATCTTATCCACATCAGGGCGTTCAAGGTTGCCGATAAACTGACGTGCATAAGCTGAGAAGGTTTCCATATAGCGGCGTTGTCCTTCGGCATAAATTGTATCAAAAGCCAGGGACGATTTTCCGCTGCCACTCAATCCGGTAATCACAACAAACTTGTTTCTCGGAATTTTAACGTCAATGTTCTTTAAATTGTGAACACGGGCGCCGTAAACCTCCAATTGTTCAAGGGTATTATGCTTGTCTCTATCCGTTATGTCAGCCTTTTGTTTCAAAGAATAAGATTTGTTAAAGCAATTTAATTCCATCTTCGTTTAATTCCACAATCTTTTGCTTATATAAATTTCCCAAACCTTTTTTGAAAGCCTTTTTACTCAAGCCCAATTTGTGTTTTATATCTTCCGGAGCGCTTTTATCTGTCAAATCCAGAAAACCATTGTTCTCTTTTAATACGGAAAGAATAATGCCGGAATTTTTATCAATACTGTTTTCGTAACCTATGGGTTCTAAAAGAATGTCTATTTTACCATCTTCTCTTACTTGCTTTACGTATCCTTTTATTCTATCTCCGGGTTGAATGTTTTTATGAATGTTTGATGTAAAGATTAATCCTTTATATATGTTGTTAACGATTGTATTCATCCCTAATTCGGTCATTTTATAAAGTAACAGGTCAACCTCATCTCCTTGTTTTACATCTATATCCTTAAAATTTACAAACTTATTCACTTTGCCCGAACCAATTAACCGATCGGTTTGTTCGTCTTTTATCAGAAAAATTAAATACCATTTTTTCCCCTCCATTTTTTTTGTTTGCTCGGCAAAAGGAACCATTAAATCTTTTGGCAATCCCCAGTCCATAAAAGCTCCGTACTTATTAACTTCTTTTACTTGTAAAAAAGCAAATTCTTCTAATTGAACATAAGGTTTTAAGGTTGTGGCAACAATACGATCTTCAGAGTCCTTATAAACAAAAACTTCTATTTCATCTTCAATGTTTAAATCATCAGTTACGTAAGCATTTGGTAAAAGCACTTCGTTGCCG
>JAIORT010000042.1 GCA_021107975.1 Bacteroidales bacterium
ATGCAAGGCATTGAAGAAATAATCAGAAAAAACAAGGAGGCGTTCAACATAAACGAACCCGGCTCTGATCATTTTGATAAGTTCCGTGAAAAACTTGCAGATTATCATTCAGACAGAAAAGAAAGCTGGTTTTCACATCATGGACTTGTGCTAAGAATTGCTGCCGGTATCCTGGTATTTATTGCCATTGGTACATTATACTATACTAATTCTTTTAAATGGATCATTAATTCAGTTACCGGTCAGATTGCAACGGTTGAGTTGCCTGTAGAAATCAGGGAAGTAATGACATATTATAATATGATCACCGATAAAAAGGTTAGCCAAATCGATCAGTTAGCAACATCAGGCGATGAAGCGCAGCAGATCAAAGAGATGGCATTGAAAGAATTGCAAGAACTGGATAATAACAAGGTAGAGCTTGAGAAAGAGCATGCTCAGAATCCTAACAACGAAAGGATACTGAATGCACTTGTTCTTAACCAGCAGCAAAGAGCAGAAATTATGGATAAGATAATTAATACTTTAAAACAGATAAATTAATAAAATCATAAAATCATGAAAACTCTAAAATTCAGTATCATTCTTTTTGTTTCAATGGTATTCTCTTTCCAGCTTTTTGCTAAAGAAGAATACACCAGAAAGATCAGTAAATCATTCGATGTAAATAAAGATGCAACACTTGCAGTAACAAACAAGTTCGGGAAAATTCATTGTGAAAACTGGGATAAAAACACAATTGCAATTGAGGTAACCATAACCATAGAGGCTTCGAGCCAGGAAAAGGCAAATAAATACTTTGACAAGATTGATATTTCAATATCGGGCAACAGCAGCCTGGTTACTGCCACAACAAGCTTCGACAATAATGCGTTCAGTAAAAACAACAATAAAATGAGTGTTGATTATATGATATCCATGCCAAGAACCATCAATCTCGAATTAAATAACAAATTCGGTGATATTGTTATTGATGAAGTTTTGGGATCAAGTAATATTGAATTGGGTTATGGATCAATAAAATGTAAAAAGCTGGCTGGAGATAATAATGATCTTGAGATCAAATTCAGTGAGGGCTTTATCGGATATATTAAAAGCGCTGACATGGAGATTAAGTATTCGGAACTGGAAATAGATGAAGCTAATGATATGACGGTTGAATCCAAATTCTCCGAACTTAAGATAGGAAAAATAGATGTACTTACACTTGAATCGGGATATGATGATGATTTTATAGGTTATGTGAGAGATTTGGATGTTGAAGCGGATTTTTCTGATGTTGAAGTCAGAAGTCTTGATGAAAGGCTTGTTGCCGATTTTAGTTACGGCGAATTGAAAATAAAGGATGTTGCCAGAGATTTTAACCTGATTGATATTAACAACAGCTTCTCTGATGCCAATATCGGTTTTCATTCGGAGGCAAGCTTTCGTATGATAGCTACGGTAAAAATGGGCGATCTGTCATATCCGAGAGACAAAGCAAGGCTTACGGTTGTTGATCTTTCATATACTTCAAATAAGTATGAAGGTGTAATAGGCGACAACCCTGATACAAGTTCCAAAGTGATAATCGAATCGAAAAATTCTGATGTAACTTTGTATTTTAGATAGAGCCAAGGACCAAGAACCAAGAAACGAGACAAAAGCCTGCCCGAATATCCATACGGATGGACGGGTAAAAAGTTCAAAGAAAAAAGTTTAAAAAACTCCCGACATATTTCCCCCTAGGGGGAATACAAAGGGGGAAAAGGAAAAAACGTAACTAATCAGTGTATAATATTAAATTGTATTATGTTTTATTTGAGCAACATAAATTATTTAACCGCAATCCCGAAAACTTTCGGGACGCAATGTGAACCGCAATGTTCGCAAAGAATACATATTCAACAACTTAGCGTTCTTTGCG